>JBOHJU010000282.1:0-3524 GCA_050728755.1 Methylocella sp. | reverse complement strand
CTTCGCCAAACGCCTCAAAACGCTCAAAGGTCTGACCCCCTATGAATACATCTGCAAAATCTGGACGAAAGAGCCGGACCGCTTTAAGGTCGATCCATTCCAGCACAACGTGGGACTAAACACCTAAGAAAACCTAATACGCCATTCGTGCTCGACGTGCGCCACATACGGGAGCGCCGGACAGACTGGCGGCAATCGCAAGCACAGTGATTTTCTTCATTGATGGAGCGCTTATAGGGGATAGAAAAACTTCCCCGGCGGCGGCCATCGCGCGCAGCTGCTCGGTCGGGCGGTAGATTGGGCTAAGGCCCGCCCAGTTGCCGGCGCGATCGACTGAATTCACGGCGCTTGCCGGCGCGGCCCCTTATTCCGGCTAACCGAAATATTCGGCGTCGTCAGACTGTTTGGCCCTGAGTGTTTGTACGGCTTCCCTGACGAGCGGATCGAGCCCCTCGCCGCCTTCGTCCAAATGATCGACGATTTTCTTGCGCATGCTCGGCGGCCAGAATTTGGTGAGATGATTGGCGATTCCCGCGACCGCCTTGTCATGCCCTTGCGGCGTGAAGAATTTGCCGATCTGGTTCGCCATATAGACCAGCTTCTTTGGCGTAGAGTCATGCGACATTGTGCGCGGCTCGCCCGATGATGCGCTGATGGTGCGTGAAGACTTCGAAATCCTGGCCGCGCGTAACCGCAACGAGGGTGATGCCGCAGCTTTCAGCGAGCCTTACCCCGGCCGCTGTCGGGGCCGACACTGCGGCGACGACCGGAACTGATAGCCGCGCCGCCTTTTGGATGAGCTCGATCGAAACCCGGCTGGTCAGAAGCACGAGGCCATGCGCGGCGGCGATACCGCCCCGCGCGAGCGCACCAACGAGCTTATCGAGCGCGTTATGGCGGCCGACGTCTTCGCGCACGGCGACAAGGCCATGTGCCGGAGTCCAAAAGCCCGCGGCGTGAACAGCATGGGTTTCCATGTTCAGCTTTTGTCCAGCCGACAGGGAAGCCATGGCCGCGACGATCGCCCCGGAGTCGAAACGGCTTGCGTTGGAGACGAACGGCGCGGGGCGCGCCGCTTCCTCGAGGCTCTCGATGCCGCAGAGTCCGCAGCCTGTCGGCCCCGCCATGCTGCGGCGGCGGGCGGCATAGGTCTTCGCGCGGTCCTCCGGCAACCAGGCTCTAAGCTCGATGCCGATTGGCGTCGCGACAATGTCGAGACTCGCAATCTCGGAAGGCGCCTCGATCAAACCTTCGGTTAGGGCGAAACCAGCGGCGAAATCCTCTAGATCGGCGGGGGTCGCCATCATCACGGCATGAGTCGAGCCGTTGAACGTGAAAGCGATGGCCGTCTCTTCCGGCACCGCGCGAGCGGACGCCGATACTTCCCCGCTCCGCCACGCGCGGCACGGTACGCTGAGCGTGGGAGTCGGCACCTTGCCGTCGCCCATGAAGTCCTCGGTCATTCGGCGGCTTCGACGGCCTCGGCGATATGGCGGCTGCCCTCGGCCTGTTCGCGATAACGCTCTTGCCAATCCGTCGGCCCGTTGGAGCGCGAAATTTGCACGGCCGTGACCTTGTATTCAGGACAACTGGTCGCCCAGTCGGCGAACTCGGTCGTCACGACATTGATCTGCGTCGACGGATGGTGGAACGTCGTATAGACGACCCCTAGCGCGACACGATCGGTTATGAGGGCGCGCAGAGTCGTCTCCCCGGCACGGCTTGCAACTTTCACCCAATCGCCATCGCGAACGCCGCGCTGCTCCGCGTCGTGAGGATGGATTTCGAGACGGTCCTCGGCGTGCCAAGCCACATTCGCGGTGCGCCGTGTCTGTGCTCCGACATTATAATGGTTGAGGATGCGTCCGGTCGTGAGCAGGAGGGGATAACGCGGCCCGGTCTTCTCGTCGGTCGGCACATATTCGGTGACGACGAATTTGCCTTTGCCTCGCACAAAGGTGCCGATATGCATCACCGGCGTCCCTTCTGGAGCATTTTCGTTGCAAGGCCATTGGACCGAGCCCGCTTCGTCGAGCTTGGCGAAAGAAATGCCGGCGAAGCTCGGCGTCGTCGCCGCGATTTCGTCCAGGATCTCGCCCGCATGCGCGTAACTCATCGGCACGCCCATGGCTTGGGCAAGCTTCACCGTGATTTCCCAATCGGCATAGCCGTTCTTGGGGCTCATGACCTTGCGCACACGCCCGACGCGCCGCTCGGCATTGGTGAAGGTCCCGTCCTTCTCGAGGAAGGTCGAGCCCGGCAGGAAGATATGTGCGTAATTCGCCGTCTCGTTGAGGAAAAGATCCTGCACGATCACGCATTCCATCGCGGCAAGGCCCGCCGCCACATGATGGGTGTCGGGATCAGACTGGAGGATGTCCTCGCCCTCGATGTAAATCGCCTTGAACGTGCCTTCGACGGCGGCGTCCAGCATGTTCGGGATGCGCAGACCCGGCTCTTTGTCGAGTGTGACGCCCCACAGTTTCTCGAAGGTGGCGCGGACAGCGTCGTTCGAGACGTGCCGGTAGTCTGTCAACTCATGCGGGAAGGAGCCCATGTCGCAGGCGCCCTGGACATTGTTCTGGCCGCGCAGGGGATTGACCCCGACGCCCTTCCGGCCAAGGTTGCCGGTAACGAGCGCGAGATTGGCGATCGCGAGCACCGCCGTCGAACCCTGGCTGTGCTCGGTGACGCCGAGCCCATAATAAATCGCCGCATTGCCGCCGGTGGCATAGAGTCGCGCGGCCTTGCGGATGGTATCGGCCGGAACGCCGGAGACTTTTTCGACCGCTTCCGGGCTATTGCGGGGCTCCGATACAAACTCCGCCCATTCCTGGAATTCCTGCCAGTCGCAGCGCTCGCGCACGAAAGCCTCGTTGACGAGCGCTTCGGTGACGATGACATGGGCAAGCGCGGTCAAGACCGCGACATTGGTGCCAGGCTGAAGGGGAAGGTGATAATCGGCCTCGACATGCGGCATGCGCACGAGATCGATGCGGCGGGGATCGAGAATGATCAATTTCGCGCCTTCCCGCAGCCGCTTTTTCATGCGCGAGGCAAACACCGGATGCCCGTCGGTCGGGTTCGCGCCGATAATCATGATCACATCGGATTCGTCGACCGAATCGAAATCCTGGGTCCCGGCCGAGGTGCCGAACGCCGTCCCGAGGCCATAACCGGTCGGGGAATGGCAGACGCGGGCGCAAGTATCGACATTGTTGTTGCCAAAACCGGCGCGGACGAGCTTTTGGATGAGATAGGTCTCCTCATTGGTGCAGCGCGAGGAGGTGATGGCGCCGACCGAATTCCTGCCATATTTCGCCTGGATGCGTTTCAATTCGGACGCCGCATAGGCGAAGGCCTCGTCCCAGGAGACTTCCCGCCACGGATCTGAGACCTTGGCCCGGATCATCGGCTTCAAGATACGATCCCTGTGGGTCGCATAGCCCCAGGCGAAGCGGCCCTTGACGCAGGAATGGCCGTGGTTTGCCTTGCCGTCCTTGTAGGGAACCATGCGGATGAGC
>JBOHJU010000281.1:0-3531 GCA_050728755.1 Methylocella sp. | reverse complement strand
GTCACACGGCGCACCAAGCACCTTCTCGCCAAGGCGCGCGACGCCGCGCATGTGCAAGTTGGCCTGGCGATCGCGCTCGCCAATATCGACGAATTCATCCATCTGATCCGCACGTCTCCGGATCCTGCCGCGGCCCGCGCCGCCTTGATGGGCCGCGCCTGGCCCGCGCACGACATGGCGCCCCTCGTCTCGCTGATCGCCGACCTGCGCCATGCGCTCGGCGAGGACGGCACCTGCCAGCTTTCCGAAGCTCAGGCGCGCGCGATTCTCGAACTTAGGCTGCAACGCTTGACCGCGCTCGGCCGCGAAGAAATCGCCGACGCCTTGAGCAAGCTCAGCGTCGAGATTGCCGATTATCTCGACATCCTGCGTTCGCGCGTCAGGCTGTTTTCGATCATCAAGGAGGAAATGCTCGCGGTCAAAGCCGCCCATGCGACGCCACGCCGGACCCTCATTCTTGACGACGCGCAAGGCGTCGAGGACGAGGATCTCATTCAGCGCGAGGATATGGTCGTTACAGTGTCGCATCTTGGCTACGTCAAGCGGGTTCCGCTTGCCACCTATCGCGCGCAGCGGCGCGGCGGTAAAGGCCGCGCGGGAATGCAGACGCGCGACGAGGATTTCGTCGCGAGGCTGTTTGTCGCCTCGACCCATGCGCCGGTGCTGTTTTTTTCCTCGCGAGGTCACGTCTACAAGGAAAAAGTCTGGCGGCTGCCTCTTTCCGCCCCGCACGCGCGGGGAAAAGCGCTGGTCAATATATTACCGCTCGATGAAGGCGAGCAGATCACGACGATTATGCCATTGCCGGAAGACGAGGCGGCGTGGGACACCCTCGATGTCATGTTCGCGACCACAAGCGGCAGCGTACGGCGCAATAAACTTTCCGATTTCGCGCAGGTCAATCGCGCCGGCAAAATCGCGATGCGGCTCGACGAAGGCGAGGGAATTGTCGATGTGCAGATTTGCAGCGAGGCGGACGACGTTCTTTTGACGACCGCCAATGGACAATGCATCAGGTTTCCGGTGATCGAGGTGCGGGTCTTTAAGGGCCGCGATTCCATGGGCGTGCGCGGCATCGCGCTTGGGCCCGGCGACCGGGTGATCGCGCTTGCCATTTTACGGCATATCGAGGCGGATAGCGGCGAGCGTCTCGCTTATCTCAAGATGCGCCGCGCGGTTGCAAGCGACGTTTCGGCCGAGCCTAACGCCGAAACCCTTAGCGATGAGGCGGGTAGCGACGATGCGCCTGTCGCGTCGAATCTCGGACCGGACCGCTATGCTGAAATGTCCGCCGCCGAACAAATCATTTTGACCGTTTCCGCGAACGGCTACGGCAAGAGAACATCGTCCTACGAATATCGCATAACCGGGCGCGGCGGCAAGGGCATCGTCGCGATGGCGGTCAACCAAAGAAACGGCAAGCTCATTGCCTCGATGCCGGTCGAGGATGGCGACGAGATCGTGCTGGTGACAAACGGCGGCCAATTGATCCGCTGTCCGGTCGATGGCATTCGGGTTGCCGGACGCGGAACCCAGGGAGTCATCGTCTTCGATACGGCCGCCGGCGAGGAGGTCGTCGCCGTCGAGCGGATCACCGAGGAGGATACTCCGCGTGGCGACGATGAGGAGCTTCGCACCGAGGGCCAAGGCCAAGAAGGCGACGGCTGAAGGCGCGGCGCCGCGCGGGTGGCCGTGGATGACGCAGGGCGGCGCCCGGCCCAGCGCGTGAGCGGTTTCGCGAGCCGCGGGTAAGGCAATTTTAGTTTACGCGTGTTGTCTTGATTTTGTAGGCGCCGTCCCGTGCGCGCACGAACATCTCGTTTGCTTGCGGATGACGAATAGGATCGCCGGACGTATCGGCCACGAGGTTTTGCTCCGAGACATAGGCGACATATTCGGCTTCCGCGTTTTCGGCGAGGAGGTGATAGAAAGGCTGATCCTTGCGGGGCCGGACCTCTTCGGGTATTGCCTGCCACCATGCCTCGGTATTCGCGAAGGCCGGGTCCACGTCGTAGATGATCCCCCGGAAGGGAAATTTGCGGTGTTTGACCACCTGACCTATGGCGAACTTCGCGGTGCTGCGTTGCATGTTACGGAAGCCCCGCCGGAACCGGCGGCGGCTGGCAGCACGGCTCGCGAGAAGGTGAACCTGGATCGCGGTGGTTAGCCTCCGCCGGTTTCGCTGTCAAATTGATGGAGGCGTCTAATCACAAACTCGGTATGTAGCAAACTCACTATGCTCAGAATGGATTAATCGAGCCAACCCCGACCATACTTCATGCCGGATTCGGATTGACTGATTCAGACACCGACTGCCTTCTGACATACAAAGAGCCAAGTTTGAAGGTGTCATTCCCGATATAAGCGATAACTCGAATTCGACCCTCTTTTTGGATAACGAGAGGCGAGATAATAGTGCAGTTTACAAACCCCTTCATCAGATCGGCGTCGTCATCGAATGGGCGAGGCGGGGTCAGAACTTCTAACGCCTCTTTTGGAGGCGGTTGGATACGAAACGATGGCGTATCTTCTGGTTCTCCTGGTAAGTAAACTCGTATCTCGCTCATGGAAATAAACGTCTCGCTATTTTCATGGTACGCAATAACGAGCGACAATTTAGGAATTGTTACCGGCCAGCTATCCCATAATACAGTCATATCGTTTCCGGTATATGCTCCGACGAAAATCATCTTACCACTTATTTCCTGCCGAACGTCGTCGCAGAAAATCACATATCCGGAAGGGCTTTGACGCTTAATGATGGACATTTAGGCAAATTCTAGGTGAAGTGTTGACCCTGGACTTCTAGCAACACTTGAACTTTTAGTTTCAACATAAGAACCAATTCGCGTCACGTCTACATTACTTGTTACTTGCCGTATTTCATTCACATGGTTGACGAGCTTCCCAGCATCAAAACTGTTTCTCTTGAAACCAGTTTTTGGAACGTCCCGTATCTTCGTAAGCCAATCTTCCCACTCCGGCATGTCAATCCAAAGTGGAAGATCAAAAGCAGCGGCCGCTTCAAGCAGAGTTTGGAGGTTCATTTTGCCATAGTCAGGATCTTCTAGCCGAGAAACAACGTTCTGCGGCTTCCCCATTTTCTTGCCGAGTTCTGTTTGAGACCAATGCCGCTCGGGTTGTTCCCGTAGAGCCCTGACAAGCAATGCAATCCGCGTGCGGATTTGGTCCGCGACGAATTCGTCTCTGACTTCCTTATCTGTCAGCTGGCAGACGAAAGTTTCACTCCAAGGCGAGCCATAAGGCATCGGTTAAACTCCTATCGGCCAAAACATTGGCCCTTCTTTGTTGGGCGATAGCGCAAGCGCGCAACGGCACAAACCGATTATTTTTCTCAGTCGCCCATAAGAGTAACGTGTATTCATATTCTCCTGAACGAAAGCCAAGTGGGCGCTGCTGAACGCCATCTGCCTTGAACCTGATTTCGGATAGGCCGTTTTGATCAGTCAGAAATTTGAAAAGAGTGTCGTTCCAGTCGGCATAATGTAGCTGGGCCAGCATGGCGAGCCT
>JBOHJU010000280.1:0-3609 GCA_050728755.1 Methylocella sp. | reverse complement strand
CGCAGAACGAACCTTTGACACGACATGGAAACGCCTCGGCCAATTGCTCGACTGCTTCAAACCAGACGAGTGCCAGGGATACCTCGCGCATGCCGGGTACGCTTCAACCTAAATGCATCCCGGTCTAACTCTTGCGCTGAGGAGGCGCGGCAAACAAGCGATAGACGCGCAACGAGCCCCGGTGCATTCAAGCAACTGCGGGGCTCTGCTTCGGCTTTGCGAAGCGATCTGTAATTTGTGCAGATTCTCTCCGCGACCTCACATCCGCTTGGCCTTCGCGGGCGCTGTCGCACCTTGATATCAGATTATCGGCGGCGGCGCTCCGGGCCGGAAGACATTCTTGGCCTTCGCGCCACCGTGACCCCGCGCCTGTCGGGGTCAATCAGACTGTCCCGGTGGAGTCATCGCTCCTCCATTGGATTGGAACCGACGAGTTTTCGAAAGAAAGGCACCTTCCGCTTCCGGCCCGCTGGCTCTTGCCAACAACGGCGGGAGGCAATCTAATATGGCCCTTTTTCCGCCATTTGTCAATGATTCCGAGGGGCGGCAATTCGCCCTCTGATGCCTGCCTTTGAAGCGCAAATTGCCGCACGCCCGCGCCTTTGCCGGAAAGCTCGCCTAGCGCTGAGGAGCTGTTTCAAACGCCTCGGTCTTTCGTAAGCTTTCGGGTCAGCAGCGTTATCATGATAACGGCGGCGCGACAGACCCGCGAAGGCATCAAGGTCGAGGTTGATTTTTTTCAGGTTCACCTGACGGCGGCGCAACAGCCCACCGCACGCATTTATCTACCGCAGGTTGGCCTTGCGCGCCAAACTCCCGCTCGCAACTTTCCTTGATGCGCTGCATGGGATCGCCCCCGTCGCACGCGGCCAAAAGGACAAATGACAACATAAAAAACCACAGCCTCATCTGGGTAGAAGGAGGCCAAACAGGCATAACTTGTCAAGTGCATTATTGCCCAAGCTTTACCAGCACCAAGCGCCGGGTAGTGTCTCAGTTTGAAATTTGTTTTTCCGGCTCCCGCTTGACTCCTTAGCGCCAAGCATTACGTACAATTAATGTCGCGATGTGGCGAAGCTCTACAGCGTGCGACTACCAATCAGGAGACATGGTTCACACCCGACATAGCCCCGGTCATTTGCCGGGGCTTACTTTGTGAAGTCCAAAAGGCGAGCGCCGTTCCGCCGATGTGTGCCCCCCAATTTCCCATGCTATGCTTGCTGTGCTTGGCACAATGCAATGGAAGCCGGGGATGATTTTCACCATAGAATTTTTCCGCATTAGGCCGAGCGATGGCGCGCACGCGACGCTAGATCGGCTGTCGGTGATCGTTGATGATCTTGATACGGCAAAGGTGAAGGCTAGAGTGCTTTTCGAAACCCTAGAGATGCCACAGAAGCCGGACGGACTGCGAATCTTGGATGAAGGGGGATGTGAGCTGTTTTTCTGGAACCAATGGAAAGACGATGCCTAAAGGTCCTAAAGGCGAGAAGCGCCCCGCCGACGTAATCGGCAACGCCGTCCACGTCATGCGCATCCTCACGGGTGAGGAACCCGAAGACTACGGCCCAGAGACCGGGAAGAACCAAGCCGCCGCCGAGCTAGGCCGTATCGGTGGAAAGAAGCGCGCCGAAGGCATGACACATGAAAGGCGCGTTGAAATCGCAAAGAAAGCCGCAGCCAAAAGATGGATAACTAAGCAATAGCCTTTTTGAAAAACCGAGCGGCAGAACCATAACTTGGTCCATTCAATTCAGCTAAACTGTGTGATAGGTCAATATCAGAACCAAATTTACTTGTCCAAATTCCATCATATATGATGCGAGCTGCATGAGTCGGCTTTCCGTTTAGTATATATAGCGCAAGTTTATCGAAGCCTAGTTCTTCAACAATCAATGGAGTTATTAATGAGCCCAGTCGGTGTTGCAGAGCCTATAAGTCCATCAACCCACACAATCTTGAAATCAGGCGATTTGATATAATCAATCGCGACTTCCGTTTCCGAAGGTCCTTCCGCAGGATTGAGCCAATCCTCATCCATCATTGCGTAGCTTTCGTTGACTGCTTCCCATAGTCAAATGGTGGTATCGCAAACCGTTAATATTTTGTATATGCGAACTTTTTTCTTGACGCTAAGCACTAAAGTTCATATCATGCTTGGCATGAACAAGCTCCCTGTTGCCCAGCGCGCCCAAATCCTTTCGATGCTCTGCGAGGGCGCTTCGATGCGCGCGGTTTCTCGCCTCACAGATACGAGCATCAATACTGTTTCGAAGCTCCTGGAGGACGCTGGGCGTTTCTGTGCTGGCTTCCATGATGCGAACGTTCGCGGCATGAAGGCTAGCCGCGTTCAAGTCGATGAACTTTGGTCTTTCACCGCCGCCAAGCAAAAGAACGTCGCCGCGATGAAAAATCCGGTTGATGGCACCGGGGACACTTGGACTTGGACAGCGATTGAGGCCGACACGAAACTGCTTATTTCCCATTTCGTCGGCGGCCGTGACGGCGAATGCGCCAAGTGGTTTATTGACGACATGGCGGCGCGGATCACGAACCGAATTCAACTGACTTCGGATGGCCTAAAAGCCTATCTTGAGGCTGTTGAAGGCACTTTCGGAGCCGATATCGACTACGCGATGCTCAACAAGATTTACGGGGCTTCGCCGGACAGCGCCAAGGGCCGCTATAGCCCTGCCGAGTGCATTGGCTGCCGCAAGGAGCGGATCGCAGGTGCACCCGATATGAAGCATGTCAGCACGTCATATGCCGAGCGCGCGAACCTCACAATGAGGATGCACAATCGGCGGTTTACACGGCTGACAAATGCGTTCTCAAAGAAATTCGAGAACCATGCTCATATGGTCGCGATCTATGCCGTTTGGTACAACTGGGTTCGCATTCACAAGACCTTGCGTGTCACTCCGGCAATGGCCGCTGGCCTGAGCAAGACGGTCATGTCATGGGCGAATTTTGTCGAGGCTATGGATGCGGATGCCCCGCCCAAGAAACGCGGCGCCTACAAAAAACAAATTTCAAACTGAGACACTACCAGCGCCGGGCTTCCTTGACTCCCTTGCGGGCGAGCGCCTACAAGGCCGTGTCCCTGATTTGAGGGTTTGTTTCGAACGAGCCGCCTTGTCCTGCGAGGCAAGCGGCGAACGTGCGGCGGCGCGGCGCGCTCCCGGGCGCGCTTTACGTTGAAGGTCCGTGTCAGACTAATAGAACCCCCCGCCGCCGGCGCGGCAAGGGTTGCGATAGGATAAACGCATGTTCGAAGGGCTTTCGGAAAAGCTCTCTGGCATATTGGATAAATTAACGCGGCGGGGGGCGCTGTCGGAGGAGGACGTGAATCTCGCGCTGCGCGAGGTCCGCCGCGCCCTTCTCGAAGCCGATGTCGCGCTCGACGTCGTGCGCTCCTTCGTGGACAAAGTGCGCGCGCGCGCGGTCGGCGCCGACGTCGTCAAATCGGTGACGCCCGGCCAGATGGTCGTGAAAATCGTCAACGACGTGTTGATCGAGACGCTTGGCGCCGATGCCGATCCGATAGACCTCAACGCGCCGGCACCGGTCGCGATCATGATGATCGGTTTGCAAGGCGCGGGCAAGACG
>JBOHJU010000279.1:0-3622 GCA_050728755.1 Methylocella sp. | reverse complement strand
GTTTCTCGCTGTTATCCTTGATGATCAATGGCGCCGAAAGCAAGAGCTGCTCCTGCAGCCCGTAATGCGAGTGCATCCAATAGGTGCCGCCACGGAGCAGAGCGAAATCGTAATCGCCGCTACCTCCTGCTGGAATCGGGGATCCCGAGACGTCCGGGACGCCGTCTTGCCGCCACGGCGGCGTGAGACCGTGCCAGTGGATCAGGCTCGGCTCTTCGATATGGTTTTCGACTCGGACGCGAAACGGCTTGGAGACATCGGTGGTGATCCCAAAAGTTCCATCGGGCTGGCGGATGCAAAATACGGAAGCGGGCTTGCCGTTGACTTCAATGTCGCGGCGCTCGAGCCGGAGCACCGTTGGCGCGGCATCGCCCGTCCGCGCGCGCACCCGCGCTACCGCGCCGACCGCAAGTGTTCCAGCAAGAAAGCTACGGCGCGATAGCATGGAAACCTCCAATGCGGGATAGCCTAAAGCGTTGTCGGTGCACAACACTTCGCGAGTAAAAAAGTTGCCAACGAAATCATGCCAACTACGAAAGCGCCGCTAGAGGAGGGACTCGAACCCCAAACGCCGGTTGTGGAGACCGGTGCTTAACGGCCACACCGTGCGACCAAGGGCTAGATCTGCCTAGCCCCATCGCCGAAGATGAAATCACCTTCGGTCCCGTCCGAGAAACGCACCTTCCCGCCGTTACTCTCAGGGTCGCTGAACCTGGCAATTCCAGTTCTGCCGTCGGAGCATAGGATGGGAAATGTGGAGCCAGAAGCCCCGTAGGAGCCGGAGCACGTCGTTTTCCCATTTGTCACGCTAATGCTTACGCCGCCCAGAGAAACCGTGCGCGTCCCTCGCAGGATCTCGCCATGTTGACCGATGAGCGCGAGAGGAACCGAACCCGCCGCGCAACCGCCAAGACAGAAAGCGCAGGCCATGGCCGGAAGAAATGTTGGAACGATGACAATGCGCTTCATGCCATAAATATCCTTTTTTGCAGAGAATTTGCAGAGAATGAGCTTCACTTTCGCGGAATATCGAAAGGAACCACCTTGATTTAATTGGCAGGAAAGGAGGGACCCGAACCCCCAACCCCCGATTTTGGCGACCGGTGCTCTAACCAATTGAGCTGCACTCCTATGTGCGCGTTCTGCTAGCGTGAATGGTATGCCGGTGCAAGGGCGGTCGGCTTGCGATCAATGCCCGGGCTTGGCGTGCGCCTATTGCGGATTCTCCAGACTAAAGGTTTCCGACGTCTCGTCATAGGCGAAAAGTTCGCCGTAGCGGCCCCAGTTCACCACGCTCTTCAACGTCCGGTCGGCGTAGTCTTCCGACATGTAATCCTCGAGTTCCTCCAAGAAACGGACCGCGCGGGCGGTATGGGTGGGCCGCTCGTCGAGGACCAGTTTTATCCGCGCGGCGAGCGGCAAATAGGTCAGAAGATGATCGCCGAAAAGTTTTTTGCGCACATCGACATCCGCCTCGGCGAAGCGTTGTCCGGCCGGCGTCAATTTGATGTCGCCTTCCTCGATCTCGGCGAAGCGCAGCAATTGCAAGGTTTCGGCCACCGGGAATAGCTCGTCGACTTCCATCTGCAGGCTGTCGGCGAGCGCCGGAAGATCGGCGCGGCCCAAATAGGGTTCGGCGGCGATTTCCTCGATCATGCCGGCGATTGTATTGGTCGAAACGCGCGGCAGAGCCATACCGAAGCCAAGACCTGGGAACGCCCCCTCGCGGCCCGGCGCGACCGGTTCCGGCCGCTTGGTCATGAGCGCGTAGATCTTATCCACCAATTGCCGGAACTCGGGATCGAGCCGGTCGCGTGGATGCTGCAGCCTGACCTGAATTTCGGCGGCGATCCGGCCGGGATTGCTCGACAGCACGATGATGCGGTCGCACATCAGCACCGCCTCCTCGATATTGTGGGTGACCATGAGGATGCTTTTGATCGGCATGCGCCCCTCAACCCAAAGGTCGAGAAGGTCGGTGCGCAATGTTTCCGCGGTGAGCACGTCGAGCGCCGAAAAAGGCTCGTCCATCAAGAGAATATTGGGGTGGACGACGAGCGCCCTCGCGAAGCCGACGCGCTGGCGCATACCGCCGGAAAGCTCTTTCGGGAAGGCGGACTCGAAACCGTCGAGCCCGATGAGGTCGATCGCTTTCAACGCGCGCCGGCGGGCTTCGTCCCTGGCGATCTGTTTTGCTCTGAGGCCAAGCTCGACATTGGCGAGCACGGTCAGCCATGGAAACAGCGCAAAACTCTGAAACACCATGGCGACTCCATCGACCGGACCGGCTACCTTCTGGCCAAGATAGCTCACCTCGCCTCCGGAGGGGAAAATGAGCCCGGAGACGATGCGCAGGAGCGAGGATTTGCCGCAGCCGGACCGGCCGAGCAAGCCGACGATTTCTCCCTCTTTCAGATCGAGCGAAACATCGTCGAGGACCGCCGGGCCCGGCTCGCCCGCTCCGGTCTGGTAGCGCTGCGAGATGTTTCTAACTTCAAGCAAGGATTTCTTGCTAGCAAGTGAATTCCGCGCATTGCTGTCTTGCATGAGAGCACCTCAATCGAGCCGCAAGCGCCTTTCGGCGAGGCCGTAAAGCGGGCGCCAAAGAAGGCGGTTGAACATAATGACGAAAATCGACATTACCGCGACGCCGAGCACGATTTTGGGATAATCGCCATCTGCGGTTGCCTTGGCGATGTAGGCGCCGATCCCATGCGCCGACACCGTATCGTTGCCCCATTTCACATATTCCGCGACGATCGCCGCATTCCAGGATCCGCCCGAGGCGGTCAGCGCGCCAGTCACGTAATAAGGGAAAATTGCCGGGATGATAACGTTCTTCCACCAATCCCAGCCGCGAATGCGAAAATTCGCTACCGCTTCCTTGAGATCGTTCGGAAACGCCGAGGCGCCGGCGATGACGTTGAAAAGAATGTACCATTGCGTGCCGAAGATAATCAGAAAGCTAAGCCAGATGTCGGGGTCTAGGGAATATTTCAGAATAAGAACGACCGCGGCGGGGAAAATAACGTTCGCCGGAAACGCCGCCAGGAATTGCGCCAAGGGCTGCACTTTCGCGGCGAGCGCCGGCCGTAGACCGATCCAGATTCCGGCCGGCACCCAGACCAAGGTCGCCAGTGCCATGAGCAAGACTACACGCACCATGGTGAATAGGGTATAGAGCACGCTTTGCCAGAAATCGCTCCAGCTGAGTTCCTGGCGCACGTAATCGACGATGAGCCACCCGGCCCAAACCGTGCCGAGACCGAGGAAAGCTACCCATAGAATGTCGATCGCACGGCTTAGCGCCGGGCTTTGCGGCACAAAGGGGGAAGAGCGAACTGGAAGTTCCATACGCAGAAGCGCTATCGCATGCAACATTTGGGCTGGAGCGCGCATCGATGCGCGCATCCAATGTGTCCTTGCGAAGACTTGCGCCACGAAGGACTTTTCCTGGATCTGACCGGCCGAAAGCTCGACTCTAAATCGGGCCGCGAAGGCGACCAGCGGCCGGAACAGCAATTGGTCATAGGCAAGGATCACGGCCAGCATGGCGACGACGGCCGCGAACACCGCATCGATGCGCTTTTCCTCGATGGCGAGGGCGAGATAGGAGCAGATG
>JBOHJU010000278.1:0-3627 GCA_050728755.1 Methylocella sp. | reverse complement strand
GCCTGCAAAGGCCAATTGTTGATTCCGTCTTGCACGCCTGCGGTTCCTTCACCCACGGAGAGCTGGATCAGTTGATCGCCGCCTTGCGCCGTCTGGAAGCCGAAGCCGCCCGGGACGAAGCCCGCGATTTTCGTCGTGCCGGGGCGGCATCTCACGCATTGCCAGTCTATGCAGGCGCGCGCCGGCTGCCGCCCGCGGCAAGAATACAAATTTTGCCGGCCGAATCCATCGTGCCGGAAAAACGCGGAACGCCCGCTAAAGCCGAGGGCTTCTCGATCGATCCGGCGGCCTTCGCGGAGGAGCTTGCGGCAGCCTGAGCCTTGCCAACACTATACGGGCTAGCTGTTTGGCCGCGGCTTGATTTTCATCGCCGCGCATGAGCCCGGCGCGTTCGGCATTATGCAAAAGTCGAATTGCCTTTGCGGCGACGATTTCGCCATGGTCGATCATTGCCAGCGCTTCGTCGAGCGCCGGCTCCAGGATTTCAATTTCCTCGCCTTCGCCTACGAGCCTGCCGCATTTGCCAGTCCGGTCCTCGGCTTTATATCGCGCGACGAAGAAGGTCAGCTTCTCGCCAAAGCTTCCAGGGCCCATACAGGCCTCGAAAACACGGCGCATGTGCCGCACCACAAATCCGGTTTCTTCCTCGACGATCCGGGTTTCGGCGTTCTCGCCATCGAGCCGGCCTGCACAGACTTCGATCAAGCTTTCACGACGGTCCTTCAAATATGCGGGCAGGCGAAACCGACGCGCGAGACCGACACGCGAGCGGCCCGGATCGTAGAGCAAAATGGCGGCGCCATCGCCTGGTTCGTGGATCTCGGGAAAGGCTTTGAACGCGCCCATCGAGACGCTTTCGTTCGACTGTAAGTCTTTCCAACAATCTTGCCGCGTGAAACGATATGCCGCCCAAGAATGCGAATGTTGCCGGTCATCGCTTCAATATCCAAACTGTTCCCGCAAGATCCGTTCGTCGAGCGAATGGCCTGGATCGTGGAGAAGAACGAGGCCAGTCGCATGATCCATCGCGACCGTTATCTTCACCACATTCTTCACCTCGAAATGATCGGCGACGGCGGCGACGGGACGTTTTTCGGCCTCGAGAATATCGATCGTCACATGCGCCGTGTCGGGCAATAGCGCGCCTCGCCAGCGGCGCGGCCGGAACGCGGCGATTGGCGTCAACGGCATCAACGTCGCGTCGAGTGGCAGGATCGGCCCATGCGCCGACAGATTATAGGCGGTCGAACCGACCGGCGTGGCGACGAGCAGCCCATCGGCGATGAGTTCGCCAAGTCTCTCCTTGCCGTCAAGCGAAATCCGCATTTTTGCCGCTTGATAGGCCTGGCGCAGGATGGAGACTTCATTGACCGCCCGCGCCTTGATGCGTTCCCCCTGTGTGCCAGTTGCCTCCATCAGCAATGGATGCACGATCGATGCTTCCGCTTGGTCGAGACGCTGTTCGAGGTCGGGGCCGTGGAATTCATTCATGAGAAAGCCCACCGAGCCCCGCTTCATGCCGTAGATCGGCTTGTTTTTTCCCATAAAGCGGTGCAGCGTCTGCAGCATGAGCCCATCGCCGCCAAGTGCCACGACGACATCGGCTGATTCGGGATCAATCGTTCCGTAGCGTGCAACGAAGTCCGCCCGGGCCGCATTTGCTTCCGGCGAGCCGGACGACAAGAAAGCGATTCGCTCGAAGCGGTGTTTTGCGGTCTTGCTTGGCGGCATGTTGGGTTGCTCCGGCGGTGACGTTTTATCATAGCCGCGAGCCGGGTTCGCCGTAAAACCATCGCTTAATCGATCACATCCGGCCGGTCGCCGGCGAGAAGGAGCTGAGGAACCTGGGTGAAGGTCCAGGTATCGCCTCGCTGGTCAAAGACCCAGACGAGATCGAAACGGTCGAGCGGCCAATATTGCGGCGCGCTTGTCTTATTTCCTAGAATGGCATTGGCGATGAGGTGCATATTGTTGTGTTTCCATCCGATCAGCACCGTGCCTTGCGCCGCGATCACTTTTTGCAAAAGTTCTTTTTCCTGGCCTTCATAATAGTCGCAATTGAGCTCGGCTTCGATGAGCCTGGCGAGCGGTAACAAGCTGTGCTGCGGCCGCAGACTTGGAGCCGCCGGTCCTGCCTTGCACGCAAATAAAATATCCGGCCGCGCCAGGGCAGGGTGGACAAAGCGGTTGTCGCGTGGCGCAAAAAAACGCGCGAGCGCGCCCGCGCGCTGCCAGCCGCGCACCGTGAGTTCTTCCTTATTCTTCACGCCTTCCTGGGTCACGCCGCGAATCGATTTGTCGGCGCTCGGCCGTTCGGCATGCCGGATCAGCATGATTTTACCGCAGCTCATCGCGCTTGCTTTCGGGTTCCGTGGTCTGGCCTGGGTGTGCGATGGACGCCAAAGAAATCGGGTAACCTTGCCGGTGCGGGGCCGGGAGTCAATCAGAGCAGAGACTCGATCCGAGCAAAGACTCAAGGGAGTTGATCGGGTTCTTCGACAAGAACCTGCTTTGACACTTTGAGTTAAATCGATACATTTCCGGCCGGGCGGTTCCATTCGACCGGAAAACCCTCTCGTGGCGGCTTTCATCGAAAGCCGGTACGGCGAGGCTCCTTTTAGATAAGTGTCCAATTCACGTAAGTGTCCAATTCACGCGGCGGTTCTGGGCGAACCATGCGTCGCGAACGATTTCAAGCGGCGGAATGGGGATTTTATTGGGGCCTTTCCCATTGAAAGCGCTAGAGCGTCTCGCCGCGTCATGAAATCACCCTCGTTTTTATGAATACCAGGCAGGCAGCACAAAGCGTGCAGCATCGATCGTGGCTCGTGCCGATAACGGCCGTCCAAATATGGACACGCTTGCGCGACATCCCGTCGCGCGATTGCGCGGTGCAACGGTTTTTCGTATAGGCCGGGGCCATGTTGCAAAAGCAAGCCTGCGTCAATTCCTTTAATTAGCCATTTGAGGTGCTACACATGAATCCAATTTGGGGGGTGATTTCCGCCGGTCTCCTAGCCGTCGCCTATGGTGTTGTGACGTCGTCGAAACTGCTGGCCGCCGATGCCGGGTCGCCCCGCATGCGGGAAATCGCCGGGGCGATCAGGGAGGGCGCGCAAGCCTATTTGAAACGCCAATATACGACGATCGCCGTTGTCGGCATCGTCATATTCGCCGCCTTTGGCTTCCTTGTTTCCTGGCTGCTCGCGGCGGGATTTCTGATCGGCGCGATCCTTTCCGGCGCGGCGGGCTTCATCGGCATGAATGTTTCCGTCCGCGCCAATGTGCGCACCGCCCAGGCGGCCATGCAATCGCTCGCCGCGGGACTCGACATCTCCTTCAAGGCGGGCGCCGTCACCGGGATGTTGGTCGCAGGCCTGGCGCTCCTTGGCGTCGCGGGATATTTTTATATTCTCACCGGGCCGCTCGGCTATGCGCCGGAGAGCCGCGAGACGATCGACGCGCTGGTCGCGCTCGGTTTCGGCGCATCGCTGATTTCGATCTTCGCCCGCCTCGGCGGCGGCATTTTCACCAAGGGCGCCGATGTCGGCGCCGATCTCGTCGGCAAGGTCGAAGCCGGCATTCCCGAAGACGATCCCCGCAATCCGGCGACGATCGCCGATAATG
>JBOHJU010000277.1:0-3677 GCA_050728755.1 Methylocella sp. | reverse complement strand
CAGATAGCCCTGGACGCGCGCGACCAGATTCACGGACTTGAACGGCGCGGTGTTGCCGGTCAAATAGAGATACTGCGTCACCGGCTCCTGCACGGGCTGCGCGACTACGACTTTCGGAGGCGGTGGAGGGACGTAGGCGTTTTTGGAGCCGCCGCAGCCCACGAGAGCAAGCGCACAAATCGCCGCCAGAACGGCCAGGCCAAAGCGTCGGCTTTTGCCGGACGAGGAAGATAGCTGTTGCATGGGCGTTGTCAGAGCAGAAGCGGTTAATTCGGAAACTGTATTAGCCGAGACTCGACCTGACAAACAGTGCCTGGGCCGAGCGCAACGTCGGTCGGCGGGTTATCGATGATGATCTTGACCGGCACGCGCTGCACGCTTGCGCGAGGCTTATCCCCGCCTTCGTGATCCTGCACCGGATGCTGATCCTCGCGATGGTCCAGAGTTCCACGACGCGGCTTTCCCCGGACGGGAAATACGCCAGCTTGAGCGGGATCGCTGCTGGTTCTATTGTGCGGGTCCGATCGGCGGTTCAGGTTGCCCATTTTACAATGACCCTCGCCAGCATGACGGGCTTTGCCCGGGCCGCCGGAAGCGCCGGGCCTTGGCACCTTGCCTGGGAGCTTAAATCCGTCAATGCTAAGGGGCTCGATGCGAGGCTGCGCCTGGCGCCTCCGTTCGACGCGATCGAGCCCGACGCGCGCGCAAGACTTGCGCAAAAACTCAAGCGGGGAACGATCCATGCGGCGCTTGCCGCGCAGCGCGACGCAGCTAACCCTGAGGTTCGCATCAATCAGGAGTTGCTGCGCGAACTTATCGCGGCGATCGCCAAAATCTCGCTGCCGGAGATGATTGCACCGGCGACCCTCGACGGCCTTCTTGGCGTGCGCGGCGTCGTTGAAATTTTTGATGCGGCCGGCGACGAGGCCGAAATTTTACGCACGCGGGAGAGCGCACTTGGATTGCTCGACGCGGCGCTCGATTCGCTCGTCGCCATGCGGCGAAGCGAGGGCCGCGCGCTCGCCCCGGTGCTATCGGCGCGCCTCGACAAGATCGCGGCGCTGACGCAAGCGGCGGATCAATCCCCGGCCCGCAAGCCCGAGGCGATCCAGGCCCGTCTCGCGCAATCGCTTGCTTTTCTCGCGGGAAATACGATTTTCGACCAGAACCGCTTGCATCAGGAGGCTCTCATGCTCGCGGCCAAGGCCGATATCAGGGAAGAATTGGACCGTCTTGCCGCGCACGCCACTGCTGCCCGCGATCTTTTGGCCAACGGCGGCGCGGCCGGCCGCAGGCTCGACTTCTTTGCCCAAGAGCTTTCGCGCGAGGCCAACACTCTCTGCGCCAAATCGAACGACGCGAGCCTGACGGCGCTCGGTCTCGAATTGCGCGTCGAAATCGAGCAATTCCGCGAGCAGGTCCAGAATATCGAGTAAAGATATGCCTCTTGAAGACCAAATTGGCAAAACGCCGCTTGGCCGGCGCGGCTTGATGCTGATTCTTTCTTCGCCGTCCGGCGCCGGCAAGACGACCTTGACCCGGATGCTGCTTCAGACCAGGGAGCTCGATCTGACGCTGTCGATCTCGGTGACCACGCGGGCGCGGCGTTCGAGCGAAGTCGACGGCATCCATTACCGCTTCATCACCAAGAAGCAGTTCGAGTCGCTGCGCGAGGGCGGCGATTTGCTCGAATGGGCGGAGGTGCACGGCAAATTATACGGCACCCCGCGCGAGCCGGCCGAACATATCTTGGGCCAAGGCCGCGACGTTCTCTTCGACATCGATTATAAGGGGACGCAGCAGGTCAAGCAGACGGCGGCCGGCGAGGCTGTCGCGATTTTCATCCTGCCGCCGTCGATGCGGGAATTGCGTTCCCGCCTCGAACGCCGCGCCGAGGACCGCACCGGCGTCATCGCCAAGCGTTTGAACGAGGCGCGCCACGAAATCCGCCGCTGGACGGACTATGATTACGTGCTCGTCAACGACGATCTGCAAAGCACGTTCGCCGACATCCGCGCGATCCTCGCCGCCGAGCACCGCCGCACCGCGCGGGCCAGGGAAGGGATCGCCACTTTCGTCGAAAGTCTTCTTGGCGAGACATGATGGGAGTGCACAATCAACGCGGATAAAAAGTAGCCGCCGGCTTGCACCATGTCCCGTGGCATCGTTCCAGGAACGCACGACGGGGTCACTTGCGAATAGCGGCGTGGCCATGTCGCACGATCGAGACCGGGCAGTTCACGCGCTCATAACTTGGGGCGAACGTTTAAAGTGGTTACTGTTCCTGCTGCGGGTATCGGTATAATTTCAATCAGCTGCACCTTTTTGCCCGGATTGGAGCCTCCGGGGTCTGTCGTGACGATCCTGTATGTTATCGCCATCTGCACCATAGTTGGATCAATGTTCTCCCACCGGTATTGAACTGTCGGGGCACAGGTGAAAGTCGCCCCACCAGTCGCAATTACTCCCTGGGCACCAGCGTTTTCCTCGCCCAAGGCACTCAAAATACTCCCCAGAGTAGCAACACTAAGATTAATCGGGACCATAGTTACAATGGCTGAACACTTCAAAGTTGCTAATGGCGTCACGGGATTTTTGAATTTGCCCGCCATATTGATAGTTACAGTACCCGAGAGTGTTGTGACGGCATTTGCTGCAGAACACGGAATAAAGCCAGCGATCAGTATCATATGCAGAAGTTTCATAGACTTCCCTCCAACAAGAGACATATATTTTTGGCTGTTTCGAAACAATTTAATTAAGCTCATATATAAATCAAAGTCAACGTAGGATCGCGATGAATCTAGTGGGGCGCGGGGTGCGTGAAACAGCGGCGATGAATATCTCCTCCCTGCCAAAGGGCGCGGGAACGGAAATTCTTAACGTGTTCTTCGATTTCTCTTGTGCCGGCGCCTTTCGCGAAAAAGTGCTAGAATCATCGAATCAGGCGGCAGCGGCGAGGAATTCATGCTTGCAATCCCAGGAAAAGCCTGCGGCGAATGCAGCTTTTGTTGCAAGGTTCTCGAAATCGCCGAATTGGCGAAATCCGCCGGCAAATTGTGCGAGCACTGTCTTAACGCCGGTTCCGGCGGCTGCGGCATCTATGCGGACCGGCCGCAAGTTTGCCGGGATTACGAATGCCTGTGGAAGGGCGACCGGGACATGAGCCCGCGGCTGCGTCCGGATCGCACCGGCACGATCTTGATGGAAGATCCAGATTCCGATGAATACCGCGCCGTCTGCGATCCGGAAAAGCCGTTTGCGTGGCTAACGCCGCTGGTCTTCACGCATCTTGTCGCGATGGCGAAAAGCGGGCGGATCGTCGTCGCCAAGGCGGGGTTGAAATCCTGGCGCATTCGCGCCAACGGGCAGTGGGGGCCTTGCGTTTAGATATCGCCGGACTTTGAGTTCACGCATGCAAGCGCCGGAAGGATCGCCAACCGCGCCTTGCCGCTGCGCCAAATCCTTGTATAAGGCGGGCTTGGCGGCTGTCGCCGGAGGCCGGACGGAAACGCGCGGGCCTTTCCTAGGCTCGAAGGGCTCGGTGCCGGAGTATCGCGAGGAGTTAAAAGAGAGGCAAACGAATGGCTCTTTACGAGCATATCTATTTGGCGCGCCAGGACATATCCGCCCAACAGACGGACGCGCTGACGGCCCGTTTCAAGGCGGTCATCGAA
>JBOHJU010000276.1:0-3682 GCA_050728755.1 Methylocella sp. | reverse complement strand
GATGAAATCATGGCCCTTGGGCTTGCGGGCGATGGCGGCGTCGAGAGCGGACTGCAAAAGCTCGTCCGTTTGCGAGGCGCGCAACGGCGCGCGCAGATCGGCAGCGTCCTCCTGGCCAAGGCACATGTAAAGCGTTCCGGTGCAGGTCACGCGCACGCGATTGCAGCTTTCGCAAAAATTATGGGTGAGCGGAGTGATGAAGCCCAAACGGCCCCCGGTTTCCGCGACATGCACATAACGGGCGGGGCCGCCTGTCCGGTAGCCCGTCTTGCGCAAAGTGAAGCGCTCCCTAAGCCGCGCCTCGACAAGGTTTAGAGGCAGAAATTGATCGGAGCGCCGCGCGCCGATCGAACCCAGCGGCATGACCTCGATCAAGGTGAGGTCGAACCCGCGCGCATGCGCCCATTCGAGCATTGGAACGATCTCGTCCTCATTCACGCCCTTGAGCGCCACCATATTGATCTTGACCGAAAGTCCCGCCGCTTGCGCGGCATCGATCCCGGCCATGGTTTGGGTATGATCGCCCCAGCGGGTGATCGCCTTGTATTTCGCCGGGTTGAGCGTATCGAGCGATACGTTGATACGGCGCACCCCCGCTTCCGCGAGTTCCTTCGCATGATGCGCGAGTTGGGATCCGTTCGTTGTGAGGGTCAACTCGGAAAGCGCGCCGGACGCGATGTGGCGGCCAAGCGCGTGGAACAAATGGAGGATATTCCGGCGCACCAGGGGTTCCCCGCCGGTGATTCGGAGCTTGCGGACGCCGCGGCTGACGAAAGCCGTACACAAACGGTCGAGCTCCTCCAAGGTGAGCAAATCGCGCTTGGGCAGGAAATTCATGTCTTCGGACATGCAATAGACGCAGCGCATGTCGCAGCGATCGGTCACCGACACCCGGAGGTAGCAGATCGCGCGTCCGAACGGGTCGACGAGCGGTGACGGGGCAGGGGGGGCAGGCGCTGCCGAAAAAATTACCTGCTGGATTGGCACGGCTATGGTCATGGGCATACCTTACCTATCCGCGGACGGGAATTCCACGCCAAAATGATACATCCAAAATGATACATAATGAGCGCCGCCGGAAATGCAGGTGCTCGCTGGCGATCTGATCGCCTCGCCCGGCCGCGCCATGCTCCATGCGCGTCAGCTGATCGTGTGGCTGCCGGCCGGTTCTCTCGGTCACATTTGCGATGTGCGCTACGATGCTTTGCCTGCGGCCGGCGCCGAGCATTAGCCCCTGCCAAGCTCAAGATTTAGCAGGTCATTCTTGGCCGTTTTCCCAGGTGTCCGCAGTCCAGCTGTCGTCTGGCTGCTCCGCGCGCGTGCGGCGCGCTGGCCTCACGACAGACCGTGCAAGCTTGAAAATTCCGTAAAGTAACGCTACAGCAATAGCTACAAAAAAAAGGTTGTGGACCAAAAGAAGGAGAATATGCGAAACAACTTTGACACTATTGAGTAGAAATCCAGATACAGATCCAAGACTCTCGGGCATCGAACCGCAAGCTCCCGTTTGTCCGGCGCCTAATTACCGCCAAGGCGACGGGCCTCTTCCGGCGTCCATCTAAACATAACCGGCACTAGCGAGCAACGCCTGTTTGTCCCGCACCGGCAAGGAACACGCGCCGCCCGCGCAAATAAAGGCAGCCGCGCCGTCCGCCAGCGCCACTTGTGCTTTCGCCGGATGCCCTTCCGGGATTTCATCCGGCCTGTCGATGTCCACCACGGCGCGTCCGGTAAACGGCACGCCAAGCGCGGCCTCATAGAGTGCTTTCCGTTCCGGTCCGGCCGTCACGATCTCCATGGCGCGAAGCCGGAAGTCGAGCGCGTTTAAGATTCCGGCATGGCCAATAAAATTGCTCCGCGCCGCTGCTCCGAGCGCCGCAAAGAGTTCGTCCGCCCGCGCGAGCCAGCGCGCCTCGCCGGTGAGCGCGCCAAGCCGGACGAGGGCGGACAAATAAACCGGATGCGCGTTCGGGATCGCATCGTCGGCTGTTGGCGCGAGCCGCAAGATCACGTCGCCAGCGTCCTCGGCCGCCATGTTGAGAAGCCCGCTTTGCGGATCACGGTGATAGGTCTCAATCGCCTCCGCCCAAGCGATCGCGTCGGCAAGATAAGTGCGCGCGGAAGCAAGGGCAGGCGCGAAATTGCGTGTTTCGTGCAACGCAAGCGCGGCGCGGATCATCGCGGCATGATCGAGCGCGAGACCAGGCGTCACGAGAACACCGGCGCGCCAGGCGTGCGCGAGCCGCTTGTTTCCGTCCGCGCCGGTGAACCGCATCGCCCTGACGATGAAGTCGTAAGCCCGCGCGGAAATCCCTATCCACTCCGGCTCGTCGAACAGCGTCGCGGCATTGACGAGCGCGGCGATCATCAGGCCGTTCCAATCTGCGAGAATTTTGTCGTCGAGGCCTGGGTGAACCCGCTTTTCCCGTGCGTCAAAAAGGCGTTGCCGCAAACGCGCGAGCCGGGCTTCTTCCTCAAGCGCCGGAGGCTTTGCTTCGAGGCGGTTTAGGATGATAACGCTCTCGCCATGGGCGGCGTCCTCCCAATTGCCGCTTGGCGAGGCGTCATAAAATTTGCCAAAAAACGCGGCGTCCTCTGGCCCAAGCAAGGCCGCGATTTCAGCATAAGTCCAGGCATAGAATTTGCCTTCTGCTCCCTCGCTGTCGGCATCTAGACTGGCGCAGAACGCGCCGCCGGCAGTGGTCATTTCGCGCTGGAGCCACGCAACCGTTTCCTGCGCCCTCGCGCGGAAAAGCTCGCCGCCGAATTCGTGATGGCAAAGCCCCAAGAGCTCGAGGATCTGGGCATTGTCGTAGAGCATTTTTTCAAAATGCGGCACGAGCCAGCGTTCGTCGGTCGAATAGCGCGCATAGCCGCCGCCGAGATGATCGTAGATGCCGCCCTCGGACATTTTGGTCAGCGTCAATTTGACGAGATCGCGGTAAGGGGCATTGCGCAGCCTTGCGCCCGCGCGCCAAAGCAGTTCAAGAATCGGCGTATTCGGAAATTTCGGCGCCCCGGCAAGGCCGCCATGGACGGAATCTATGAGGCGGGCGATTTGCGGCGCGAGACCATTCAATTGTTCAAGGCTCAGCCCGGGATCGCCGGGCGGGGCCGGCCTTGAAAGTTCTTGGCGGACGATTTCGGTATTTTTTTTAATCCGGCTGGGCTCTGCGTGGAACGCCTCGGCAACGGCTTTTAACACGCTCACGAAGGAAGGCTGGCCATAGCGCGCAACCTTGGGAAAATAGGTGCCGCCCCAGAACGGTTCGCCAGTTGGGGTTAGGAACATGGTCAATGGCCAGCCGCCGCGCTCGCCAAAGGCGTGCAGCGCCGTCATATAAATATGATCGATATCGGGGCGCTCCTCGCGATCGACCTTGATGTTCACGAAAAGCTCGTTCATCACTTCCGCGGTCGCTACGTCTTCAAAACTTTCATGCGCCATCACGTGGCACCAATGGCAGGCGGCATAGCCAACGGAGAGCAAAATCGGCTTATTTTTCGCCTGCGCTTCCTTGAGCGCCGCCTCGCCCCACATCCGCCAATGCACGGGATTCTTGGCGTGCTGCAAGAGATAAGGGCTCGCGGCTTGGCTAAGCTCGTTTTGGCCGGTCGCTGACATGACAGTCGACGCCTTGGTGCGATGGGCGCGCGAACCCCGACCTTATGATGGCTGGCG
>JBOHJU010000275.1:0-3697 GCA_050728755.1 Methylocella sp. | reverse complement strand
GCGCGAGCGCGCGCGCGCGCTCGCGCCTGTGGCGCGCGGTGGCTCTAGGCGAAGTCAAGGCCGTTATTGGCGCGCGCTCGGCGCTGTTCCTTCCCTTCGCGGATCTCGCGACGCTCATCGTCGACGAAGAACACGAGGCCGCCTATAAGCAAGAGGACGGCGTCGCTTATCACGCCCGCGACATGGCGGTGGTGCGCGGCCAAATTGAGAAAGCGGCCGTCATCCTCGTCTCGGCGACGCCTTCGATCGAGAGCCGCGTCAATGCCGCCCAGGGCCGCTATGGCCATATCCGGCTCGCCGCCCGTTTCAAGGCGAAGGCGCTGCCCGCGATCGCGGCGATCGATCTTCGCGCCGAAGCGGCGCCGCGCGGAAAATGGATCGCGCCAAGGCTCAATGAGGCTATTGCAAAGGCGCTCGCGCATGGCGAACAGGCGCTTTTATTTCTCAATCGGCGGGGCTACGCGCCTTTGACCCTCTGCCGCGCGTGCGGACATCGTTTCAATTGTCCTAACTGCACCGCCTGGCTTGTCGAACACCGTTTCCGGCGGGCTCTGACGTGCCATCATTGCGGCCATATCGTACGAAGGCCCATGGTATGCCCGGCCTGCGAGGCAGTCGATTCGCTCGCCGCCTGCGGCCCCGGCATCGAGAGATTGGCCGAGGAAGCAGCATTGCTTTTTCCGCGGGCGAAAATTCTCGCCCTCTCTTCGGATTTTCCCGGCGGCACGGAGCGTCTGCGCCAGGAAATCGAGGCGATCTCGCGCGGCGAATGCGATATTGTGATCGGCACCCAGCTTGTCGCGAAGGGACATAATTTTCCGCGTCTTTCGCTGGTCGGCGTGATCGACGCGGATATTGGCTTGACCTCGGGCGATCCGCGCGCGGCCGAGCGAACCTTTCAGTTGCTGCAACAAGTGACCGGGCGCGCGGGCAGGTTCGAGACCGCCGGTTACGCGCTGGTCCAGACCTGGCAGCCGGAGCATCCGGTCATGCGCGCGCTGTTGTCGGGCGACTGCGAGCGATTTTACGAAGAGGAGACAAACCAGCGCCGCCGCGCCGGGCTGCCGCCTTTTGGGCGTCTCGCCGCGGTGATCGTGTCGGGCAAGGATAGTGCTTCCGCCGAGGTTTTCGCGCGCGCCTTGGCCCGCGCCGCCTACAGTCTGCCGTCATCGGAGGGTTGGAAGCTGACCCCGGCCGGCGCATTGCCAAGAGAAAACGACTTAAGTTTGCTCGGGCCGGCCGAGGCGCCGATCGCAGTTATTCGCGGGCGCCACCGTTTCCGGCTCTTGGCGCGGGTGCCGCGGTCGGCCGATCTGCAAGGATTCCTTCGCGCCTGGCTTGCCGCCGGACCGCCCGAGCGCGGCGGCGTGCGGGTCGCCGTCGATGTCGATCCGCAAAGCTTTTTGTGATCTTTACTTGACCGAAGCCGGATGCTAAAATAATGGCTGCGCTATAGAATTGGTCCATAGCATTGGTCCAATGTGACGGTGCTCGCGGCGGAGCGCAAAAAGGGGGAAAGATGCTCATGGTCAGAGCCTTTTTACGTGGAAGAAGGGTCGCGCTGATTGTATTTGCGTTCGCTCTGTTCACACTGGATATTCCATTTGCGGCTGCTTAATCCTGCCGTTGGGATGGCACCGCCCCTTTTTGCAGCGGTGCATGCGGCGGCGGCGAGACCGAACTTACCAGATTAGACGGTATTCCCGACTTCTGGGTCCCTCCATTTGTGAATGTGAACCCTCCCTTCGGCAATAATTGCTTCACGGGAACGAAGGCACTCTGTTGCGCGACGCCCGGCCGCAGCTGTCGTTGGGATGGCACGGCGCCCTTCTGCGCCGGTTCTTGCCGGCCTGGCGAGACGCAATCGCAACCCCCTCCAGGCTCGTCCAGCGGCGCTGGGTGCTTGACAGGCTCTAAGGTCTATTGCTGCAGCAGTACTGGTACCGTCAGCCAACCCCTGACGGGCGCGAGAGATTGTTCGTTTGGCCCTGACACTTGTATCCAGGGTTTCGTTTGGCGCGAAGCGGTGCCCAATGATCACGTGTGCGTAACACCACAGGTGCGCCAGCAGACACAAAGCGACAATAGTCAGGCAGCCGCGCGGCGCAGCCCAACTGGGGGACAGTTCGGACGAGATACTTGTCTTTCAGGTTTCGTCTGGCGAGAAGCTTTTTCGGGAGACCGCGTTTGTGTGCCTCCACAAACTAGAACGCAAGCAGCTCAGGAGAATAGATGGTCAAGAGTTCGGGATGCATGTCCGTAGAGACCGAGGAACCACCACCCTTCGGCGCGCTGCTCGATGCCGGACGGTCACGACGTGCGGGCCGCTGATGACCGGCCGGACTTTTGTAACGCGGGAACGAGGCGGCGGCTTTCCCTGTCCGGCATGCTCTTACGCGTCAGGCCGGGCGAGCTCCCCCCAGCGATCCGGGTCCAGTGTTTCGCGCGCGCAGCTGGAAGGCGAGCGCGAGAAGGGCTGCACCAAAAAACGTCGCGTAGGCGCCGAACCACCAGGTCACCATCAGGGCGCCGAACACCGGCGCCGCGACTAACACAACTCCGAAAACAATCGAAACGATCCCGCCTAGCGCCAGCCACCAGCGGCCATGGTCTGTGGCGAGATTGAAGGCCGCGCGCAGTTCCAGCGCCCCGGAAACGAGGGCCCAAGCCGCGAGGAGACCGACAAAGACGAACACCGTAAGACCGGGCATGGCCATGGCGAAAATCCCCGCCACGATGCCCACGATGCCCTCGAACGTAAGAAATCCCCAACGTTCGTTCTTGCTCGCCGCGCGCGCGGCGGCAACGATCGCGAAAATGCCATCAATAATCAGAAAGACCGCGAACAGGCCGACAAGCGACAGCAACGTTGGACCCGGGAAAGAAAACGCGATCAACCCGATAATGATCCCGAAAACGCCCCGCGCCGCAACAACCGTCCAGTTGCGCGCAAGGGTTGAGCTGAGGCTAAGATCGAAATCTGGGGGTTCGCCAAAGAGACTCACCGTGCGGTTACTTGCACGCATTGTATGGTTCCTTTCCTCAAACGCCGCCGCGCGGAGGAGCCCCCGCGGCTCTCGACCAAAAATCTAGTCCTGCGCGCGCCAAAGTCGAGAGGGCCGGCGTGACCGGCCCTTTCCGGCATGTCCTTACGCGTTAGGTCCGGCGCGCTCCCCCTGCGTTCCGGATCCGGTGTGTCGCGCCCGCAACTTGAAGCCGAGAGCGACAAGGCTTGCACCGAAAAAGGTCGCATAGGCGGCGAACCACCAGCTCACCATCACGGCGCCGAAGCGCGGCGCCCCGACCAGCACTATTCCGAAAATAATCGAAATGATCCCGCCGAGCGCCAACCACCAGCGGCCATGGTCCGTGGCGAGATCGAAGGCCGCGCGCAGCTCCAGCCACCCCGAGACTAGGGCCCAAGCGGCGAGGAGACCAACAAAGACAAATACCGTGAGGCCGGGCATGGCCATTGCGGCAATCCCCGCCACGATGCCGGCGATACCCTCGACTGTAAGAAATCCCCAACGATCGTTTTTGCTTGCCGCGCGCACGGCGGCAACAACTGCCAAGATGCCATCGATAATCAGAAAGACCGCGAAAAGGCTGACGAGCGACAACAGCGCCGGACCGGGGAAAAGAAAGATAATCAAGCCGATGATGACCCCGAAAACGCCCCGCGCCACAACAACCGTCC
>JBOHJU010000274.1:0-3728 GCA_050728755.1 Methylocella sp. | reverse complement strand
GGCATGAACTCCGGAAGTTCGAGCTTCGGTTTGGTCTTTGTGGACCGCGATTTCGGCGCCGGTATGTCATCAAGAAGCACCTCGAAACCGGCGACTGGCCCCTCGGCGCCAAGGGCTTCGAGGTGGCGCGGATGGATCTCGCCAAATGCGCCAATGACATTTTTTGGCCCCAATTGGAGGGTGGCCGAGCGGCCAGGGTGAAACCAGGCAGGTCCGCCGGAAAGGAGCTGCAAACTGCGGGGCGGCACGCCGAGCGCCGAAAGAAGAGCGAAAGCGTCGGCCTTGGCATCGAAGAGATCGACCCCGGCGGCCGGCATCGACCAATGCCTCCCGATTCCTTTTTCTTTCGCCATGCCGCGCCGGATCGCGCTGGCCGCGGTCTTCTGACCTTCCGCATCGTCGCTCAAGAAAATCTGCCCGACCTCGAAAAGCGCGACGTCGCCATGGCCATGATCGGTGTTGCGTTGCGCCGCCGCGATCAGGCCTGGCAGCAAACTTGGCCGCATGTCCGAAAGCTCCGGGGCGATCGGATTGGCGAGCGCGAGACAAGTAGCGCCGCCGCCAAACATCAGCGCGCGCTGGCGCGAAACGAAGGACCAAGTCACCGCTTCGGCGAGGCCGTTTGCGGCAAGCGCCCGTTTGGCGCTCCTCACCCGCTTTTGCAGCGGCGACAGCACAGTTCCCGCGACATGTTGGCCGTCCGCGCGGGGCATTTGGACTGGCGCAACGCGGTCGAGCCCCGCGATCCGCACGATTTCCTCGACGAGATCGGCCTTGCCTTCGACGTCGGGCCGGAACGAGGGCACCTGCACGATCACCTCTCCGGCGGCGCCGGCAAGTTTGGCGATCCCGAATCCAAGCCTTTCTAGAATGCTGGCCATTTCCGGACAGTCGAGATCGAGCCCGGTCAGCCGCTTCACCTGGCTCCAAGGAAACACGATACGCCGGCCGGGCCGCGGAATCCGCCCGGCAAGGGTGATTTGCGAGACAACCCCGCCACACAGTTCAACCACCAGGCGCGTCGCAAGCTCAAGCCCTGGAAGGCAGAATGCCGGATCGACGCCGCGTTCGAACCGGTAGCGCGCGTCCGAATGAATGCCGAGCCGGCGTCCGCTGCGGGCGATATTCGCCGGGTCCCAAAGGGCCGATTCGATCAGCACGTCCGTCGTCGCCGCGTCGCAGCCAGAGGCTTGGCCGCCCATAATCCCGGCCAGAGATTCGACGCCCGCGTCGTCGGCGATCACCACATTGTCCGCGTCGAGCTTATAAGTCCGGCCATCGAGCGCGGTGAGTTCCTCGCTCGGCTTGGCGCGGCGGACAGTAATGTTTCCTTTCACTTTTTTGGCGTCGAAGACGTGCAACGGCCGGGCCCGGTCGAAGGTGAGATAATTGGTGATATCGACGAGCGCATTGATCGGCCGCAGGCCGATCGCCTTGAGGCGCCTCTGCATCCAATCGGGACTTTCCCCGTTGCGGACGCCTTGCACGAGGCGCAGCGCGAAGGCGGGCGCGAGATGCGCGTCCTCGGCCGTGAAATCCAGCCGGACCGCGACCGGACAAGAAAACCTGCCCTCGACCGGCGCCACGGGCTCGCTTTTCAGCCTGCCCAGCCCCGCCGCCGCCAGGTCGCGGGCAATGCCGTTTATCCCCGCGGCATCGGGGCGGTTGGGCAAGAGGTCGATCTCGATGAGCGGGTCATCGAGCGATGCCCATTGCGCATAGGCCGCGCCGACGGGGGCCGCGTTAGGCAGATCGAGAATGCCGCCGTGATCATCGGACACTGCGAGTTCGGCGCCCGAACACAGCATGCCGTTCGATTCGACGCCACGGATAACGCCCTTGCCGAGCGTGATCTTCTTGCCCGGAATATAGGCGCCTGGCGCGGCAAAAACCGACTTCATGCCCGCCTTCGCATTGGGCGCGCCGCAGACGACCTGCACCGGGGCGCCGCCGCCGGCATCGACGCGACAAACCCGCAGACGGCCAGCATTGGGATGCGGCTTCGCCTCGATGACCAGGGCGATCACGAAATCCTTCAGCGCAAGAGCCTTGTCGTCGACGTGCTCGACCTCGAGGCCGATTTTGGTCAACGTCGCTACGATCTCATCGAGGGAGGCATTAGTGTCGAGATGATCCTTGAGCCAGGAGAGGGTGAATTTCATTACGGCCCCAAAAAAGCACTGGGCTAGAGCGGCACGAAACGTGTTTCGCCCGCCGCCCGTGATTCTCGTTTCCCGTTTCTAGAGCCTTTCCCGGCCGAGAGGAATTCCTGTTCAATTCGCAATTGACCAAAGGTTTCCGCGACCGGCGCGGCTTGGGTTCCCATTTTCGAACGCGGGCCAAGGCCGCGCCAGTCCTCCTCAGGCCGGCCCTGACGTCCGGCGCCGGCGGTCGCGGACGTTGCCCCTCCGCCGCCATCGCCGCGCCGCGGATAGCTGCTTCGCTGCCGCCGCTTCTCATCCGGGCAATTGCTGGCGATGGCATGATCGCGGCAGGGCGGCTGGTCTCGAACAAATCCCGCTCTTGAGGGCGCCGGAAAACCCTATCCCGCGCCGCAAATCTGGGCGCGCCTCGTCTTGCCTTTGGGCAAGCCAGATTTTCGTGGCTAGTTCGGTGGAATTGTGAACATCGAGAGCCTGGTAGAGCTTTTTCGTGTGATCCGCGACCGAGGAGGGTTGGAGGCCGAGTTCATCCGCGATCATCGGCCTCGGTTTGCCAAGGGCAAGGTGAATTCCGACTTTTGTCTGCGCCGGCGTGGCGCCGCTTTCGCGCAGCACGCGAGCGGCATAGGCAATGGCATGTTCGTGGAGATCGATCGTCACCGCTATGAGACAGGAATTCGGATCCCTAGTGGCCTCCTCGGGGGTTGTCATCGCCGGCATTAACCATTTCGCTTCGAGGGTGAGAACGCCATAGGCGGTCGAAATCTGCATGCGAGGCGGCGCGGTGGAAGTCCCGTTCGCGGCGCCGCCGATGCGGCGGAGAAGTTTTAAGATTGCCGCAGGCAGCCTTTCGCGGGCTGGCACGTAGCGCGTGAAACCGCCCGGCTCGCCCGCGAATATTCCAAGCAGCTGTTCGAGACCGCGCGTCCGACAGACAACCTTTGCGTCCGGCGTCAACATCATCTGACCGCTCCGCACCGGCGCTCCTGCCGTGCCCGCTCGGTCCTGATCCTCCGGGCGCGCGTCACCGGACGCTTGCGGGCGAAGCGCATGCGCGAGCCAGGGGCGCAGCCGGTCGAGACGCTGCATATCGTCCGCGGTGAAACGGCGGGCGCTGCGCGGACGGGTCAGCATCACGTGTGCCACAGCGAAATTCCGGCCAGCCTCGCCGATAAAGGCGTCCAGAAGCCAGCAGGAATCGAGGGGAGCTTCCATCTCCCGATACCAGCCGCTCTCCAGCCAGGCCCTCCCTTGGAAAGGCAAAATCCAGCCGATCGCATTCGCGCGGAAGCCAGGCTTCCAAAGGGACATGGGGCTCGACGGGTCATCAACGAAATGGCACAAACGCTCACGAAAGATCGGCACCACCGCCGGGTTCTCGGAATAGCCGGGGCCCATAGCGGCATCAGGCTCCAACAGAACCATGCGCGACCACTCATGCGGAATGATCTCGTGCAACAGGGGCGTGACCGCGACCATCGCGCTCTCGGGTGGCAGCCCAAGGCAGCATAATGCTTTGAGATGCTCGACCGCTCCCATCGCAATCCCCCTCCGGCGTCGGCGCTA
>JBOHJU010000273.1:0-3771 GCA_050728755.1 Methylocella sp. | reverse complement strand
GCCGGCGCGATGCTTGCCCCCCATTGCGTCTTGAACTTGCCGATCAGCCGCTCGGCTTCGCTCCCCTCCGCGAGGACCGCATCGAGAGGCGCGAGAAATAAAGATTCGTCGAAACCGCGCGGGTCGCGCCGGTTGCGCTGCCTAAGACCCATGCGGGCAATGCACAAAACTTCGGCCGCGACCTCGCGCAGCGGCCGCCCCTCGATCGTTGCCGCAAGGCCAAGGCGCGGAACATCGGCGCGCAAGTTTTCGCGCCCTTCCGCGGTCCAGCGCTTGACCAGATCCCAGGCCGCGTCGAGCGCGCAAGGCGCATAAAGGAGCCCCGCGAAAAGCGCCGGAAGCGCCGCAAGGAACGGCCTTGGCCCAGCGTCTGCCCCGCGCATTTCGAGATAGCGCTTGAGGCGCACTTCCGGAAAAATGGTGGACAGGTGATTGGCCCAATCGGCGCGCGTCGCCGGCTCGCCCGGAAGCTGCGCGAGCCTCGCCGCCAAAAGATCGCGAAAATCGGCGCCGGCCACATCGTGATAAATGTCGCCGCGCTTGACGAAATACATCGGCACCGAAAGCGCGTAATCGACGTAGCGCTCGAACGACATCCCTGGCTCGAAAGCAAACGGCAGCATGCCGGTGCGGGCTGCGTCCGTGTGGCGCCAAACCTCCGAGCGCGCCGAGAGAAAGCCGTTCGGCCTGCCTTCGGTGAACGGCGAATTGGCGAAAAGCGCCGCCGCGACCGGCTGCAAGGCCAGCGACACGCGAAGCTTCTTGACCATATCGGCCTCGCTCGAAAAATCGAAATTGGCTTGCACCGTGGCAGTGCGAAACATCATCTCGAGCCCGCGCGCGCCAACGATAGGCATATAGTTCGCCATGATCGCGTAGCGCTGCTTGGGCATCAAGGGAATTTCGCAAAGCCGCCATTTGGGGCTCATGCCGAGCGACAGAAAGCCGATCCCTAACGGCGCGGCGACCGCTTCGAGCGCCGAAAAATGCGCATCGAGCTCGGCCTTGGTTTGGTGAATCGTCGCGAGCGGCGCGCCGGAAAGTTCGAATTGGCCGCCGGGCTCGAGCGAGATCCCGGCCCCGCTCGCCGCGTCATAGAGTCCGATGATGCGGGCGCGGCCGTTCACCACCGCCCAGCCGAGCCTTTTTTGCATTCCCTCGAGAAGAGTGCAAATGCCACCTTGCCCGCGCAAGTCTTCATAGGGCACGGGCGAACGGCCGGTCTTGAAAAACGGAATTTTCTCATGTTCGGTGCCGATCCGGAATTGCGCCGGCGGCCTCGCGCCGCCCGCGATCCAGGCGACCAGCTCGTCACGCGACGTGATGGGGGTTAAATCCGTGACGTCGCGCGCCATTGCCGCACTTTCACTTGGCAGCCAACACGTGGGGCCGATCGGGTCGAGGCGTGGCCGGCGGGCCGCGGTCGCGAGACTGCCAAGATGGCGGCAAAGCGGCGGCGTCCGCCCGCCGCTACATAGGCGGCGGCGCGCCCAAGCGCAATGCGCGAAAGCGCCCTGGCAGGAGCGGCGGCGGGGCGCGCCCGCTTGCAGTGGCGCTCGCCCATGATCTGCCCATTTCAGCGCTAGATGTGAGCTTTCAATAGTATGAGCTTTCAATAGGTTAGTTCATCCGGTCCGGATCATGGGAGCTGGGGTTGCAAAGTTTCAGCGTTCCAGAGGAGGACCCGCGAAATCACCGTGACAATGGCCGCGCCGGTGACACCAAGACCAAGGCCAAAAATAAACGGAGGATCGAGAATGACTCGATTGCGTTCCCCGCCTCGCCGCATTGGCGGCGCCTGAAAAAAGGGGCAAGGCCGTTTCAAGTAGCGCTTTGGCCTGGTCGTACAATTCCGGCGCTTCGCTATTGCGCGGTCCTGCGATATTGAGCGTATGTATGGCTTTCTCACGGCTTCGATCGCTTAGCCATTGACTGAGTTGAACGGCGGCGTGCGGTTGATCTACAACCTGGATCAGATATGGTCGTCCTAAGCAGACCACCGAGAACGCTGGCGGAAAGCGCATAGTCGCCGAGATGATCGAACCCCAGCCAGATCGCGGTCGCCGCCGCGAGCTTTGCATCGCCGCCGCCGATCCAGCCGCGCGCAAACAAGCCAAAGGCGAAAACGAGCATCGCCGCGCCACAAGCGAGATGCCACAAGATTTCGGTCGCGGACAGACCGCTGGCGAACGCCATGGCTATGAACAGGATGGCGAGCGCGATCGAGATGCGATTGGAAATGGTCATCGTCAAGAGATCGGAAATGGCGGCGAAGACCATCAGGGCCGGAAAAAATAAGAGCGTCGCGGCTTCAAGCATGACCTTTCAATGTCCATTTCAACGCCTAACTGATATTGCTTCGCTACAACCGGAAGGGATCGCCGCGTTGGCGGGGCGGCGCTCAACCATGAATAATATTGCGCCTCGCGCGGAGGGCTTTGACGGCAAACTTGCGCACCCGGTAGCGGGAAGTCGTGATCTCAAGCGTGCGCGGGGCCCGCGCAATTAACCGAAACCAGAAGCGATTGGCCCGTAGAAACTTGCGTTAAGGGTCGTGCCGATTGTGCCCACGACGGAGATGATGCCGATCACGATCAAAGAGACTATAAGGCCGTATTCGATGGCCGTGACGCCAGACTTATCGCCGGCAAATCGGATGAACAGCGTCTTCATGGGATAAGGCTCCTGGCGGTTTCCGCCGCTCCGCCGCGCGCGTCTGGCGGCAGGGCGGCGTGGTTTTGCAGACGCTATCAGGCCAAATTGCGGGCGATGCCATTGAAAGTAGTCTGGAGGTTGGTGCCGACCAATTGCACGACAGTGATGATGACGACAGCGATCAAAGTCGCGATGAGACCATATTCGATGGCGGTGACGCCGGATTGATCCTGGACAAAGCGGTGAAACAAATGACGCATAATGCGCTCCTTGTTCCCGCCCAGCCGGACGCCCGTGTTTGGCATCTGCCAAAATCCGGGCGCCAGACAGGCGGCGCGGACGCTATCAGGCCAAATTGGCGGCAATATCGTTGAAGGTGGTCGTGAGGTCGCTGCCGACCAATTTCACGGCGGCGATGATGACGCCGGCGATTAAAGAGGCGATGAGGCCATATTCGATGGCCGTGACGCCGGATTGATCCTGGACAAAGCGGTGAAACAAATTACGCATGCTTGAAACTCCTGAGTTCTGGATTGCGTGAAGATTCCAGTCCAGGTATTTGCCTGGGTGTTTCTGGAATGCGCCGATGATAAACAGCCAGAAATTTAAAAGTACACTGCAACTCGCCTAAACATTTATATTAATGCATAATAACTTTTTTTGTGGTTATGTATTTCTTTATGGTAACCTACGGACGCGTTCTTAATATCGAGTGGATGTATACCGGCTATCGCTCGAAAAAGTGAAATGTCTCGCGGCGTTGCCCGGGATTCGCTCGAAGCGGCGGTGAGTTAAGCTTGGCGGGAACGGTTCTCGTTGCGCGATTGCCCCAACCTTCCCCGGCTTTTTTGTAAGCCTGTTTAAGGCGCTTTTGACGGTTGGTATCGTAGAAAGCCGGTAGCGTGGCCCTCCGGGACCGCGCCCAAAGCCATCCATCAAGTTGAGCGGGACCGGTCCCATGAGCGCTTCCCGATCAGGTGGAATCACGTGATCGAAAAGGAATCGCTCAAACTCAAAGAGTTGGAGTATCCGTTTTGGTCAAGCGAGTTTTGGACTCCAAGGACGGCGATCTCTGAGAAGGGCGTTGGCGAGGAGCAAGAGCTTGCGCATGATAGC
>JBOHJU010000272.1:0-3825 GCA_050728755.1 Methylocella sp. | reverse complement strand
CGTCAAGCTTGCGCCGCTATGGGGGGTTTTCGGACGCGCCTTCGAGACGGAGGTGGCGCTGCGGCGGCCGTTCCTTTGGCTGCCGGTCGCGGCCGGCACGGGCGTCGTCCTTTATCTTTACGCCGATCGCGAACCGTCGCTTTGGCTGATCACGCCCGCGGCGGTGTCTCTCGGCGTTCTCGCTTATCTCGCGCGGGCTAACCGTCTTCCATTTTATTTTCTTTGCGGATTTTGCGCCCTCTTCGCGGGGGAATTGTCGGCGGCCTTGCGGACAACGCGGGTCGCGGCGCCGGTCCTCGACAAGATTAGGATCGTAGCGCTCCAAGGTTTTATCGAGGAGATGGACTTTCGCCGGAATGGCGCGCGGTTCCTGTTGCGGGTGAATTCCGCCGATGGGCTTGCGCCTGAAGAGACGCCGTTCCGGGTTCGCCTGTCTATGCGCCGGGCGCCGCCTTTCGAGGCCGGCACGTACGTGAGCCTCAAGGCGCGGCTCGTGCCGCCCGCGCGCGCGAGCCTTCCTGGCGGTTATGATTTTGCCCGCGACGCCTGGTTCGCGCGGCTCGGCGCGGTCGGCAATGCATTAGGGCGCATCGAGGTGGTAGCGGCTCCAGAATCGCCCGGGCTCGTGGCCTCGGCCCTGATGGCGATCGATCGCGGCCGCAATGCGCTGGCGCGCCGCATCGACAAGATCGTGGGCGGCGATTCGGGAGCTATCGCAGCGGCGATGGTGACCGGCAAGCGCGACCTCCTGTCCGATGAGGCGAAAGAGACCATCCGCGCAGCCGGAATCTTTCACATCATCACGATTTCCGGCATCCAGATGACGCTTGTCGCCGCAATCTTTTTCGTCGGCCTGCGGCGGCTCCTGGCTTTAAGCCAGACGCTCGCGCTGACCTATCCGATAAAGAAATGGGCGGCTCTCTTCGCGATCGCGGGCGCGTTTTTTTACGACATCGCAACGGGCTCGCGGGTTGGCACCGAACGCGCCTTGTTCATGACCTTGATCATGCTGATTTCGGTACTGCTCGACCGGCAGGCGTTGACCATGCGCAATCTCGCGATCGCCGCCGCGCTTGTCATTCTGATCCAACCGGAAGCGATCATGGGCGCGAGCTTCCAGCTGTCGTTCGCGGCGGTGGCGGCGCTGGTTGCCATCTATGAAGCGCGCATGGCGGCGGCCGAGCGAGGCCGCGAGGAAACATATCGCTTGAACGCACGCCCGGTCGAGGGCGAGCGCAAGCGCATGGCGCTCGAAATCCTGAAGCCATACCTGCGGCGAGGACCTTTGGGACTCTTGTTCGCGACGTTCTGCGCGACCTCGGCCACGGCCTCCTTCATGGCCTATAATTTCCACGAGCTCAGCCCCTATGTGCTGATCGGAAATCCGCTGACCCTAACCGTAATCGAAATTTTCGCGGTGCCTGGCGCGCTCCTTGGCACCTTGCTTTATCCGCTCGGTCTCGATGCTTGGGTCTGGCATTATGTCGGCGTTGGCATCACCGGCGTCATGTGGGCGGCGCGAATGATCGGGAGCTGGCCGGAGTCAACCGTCCACCTTCCCGCTTTCGCGCCCTGGGCGATCGTGTTCTTAAGCCTCGCGGTGCTTTCTTCCGTGCTTTGGCGGACCGCGATTTTGCGCGCGACGGCGCTTCCGCTTGCCGCGGTTGGCCTCCTCGGCGCGGCGGCGGGGCCTTCTTTCGAAATGGCGGTGGCGCCTTCGGGCGACGCCGTGGCGTTCCGCGCGGCGGACGGACGGCTCGCGGTGATTGGCCGCGGCCGGAATGCGTTTCCGGCCGAGCAATGGCTGCGCGCCGACGCCGACGGACGCCTGGCCTCCGCGGCTTTGGCTAAAGCAAACTGCGACAAGCTCGGTTGCGTCGGCCATCTCGCCTCGGGGCGGACAGTGGCGCTTGATTTCGACACGCGGGCTTTCGCCGAGGATTGCACCCGCGCGGATATTGTCGTCACCCCGCGTTTCGCGCCCTTGGGCTGCGCCGCCAACATCGTCATCGACCGCGATAAACTCAAGCAAACCGGCGCGCTCACTCTTAGCTTTACAAAAGATGGCGCCGTGCAAATGCGCGCGGCCCGCGCGGCCGACGAAGACCGTCCCTGGTCGCCCGCGCCGAAGCGCGGCTGGGGCCGCGTGCCGTTCGTTTCGGCCGCGAAAGACGGACAAAATCAAGATGCCAGCGAGGAGCAAGGCGAGGGTGCCGATGGTTCGCCGTTGGAATAGCGGACCACGGCGGTGCCCCTGCAGGAAAACGCATCATGGATATTCGTTCCGTTAGATGCGTAGTCAACGGATCAGCCGTTTGCACAACAAAAATACCCTGACGTGATTCCACCTAGGGCAAGTCACTCCTTCCTGGTAAGTGACATGGCTACATTTCGACGAGAATATAAGAAGATGATCGACAAACAAAATCTGATTGGAAGGATTTTACATCATTTCGTGCGTGTGACGATTGTTACCGACGACGGAATGCGCTTCAGAGCCAAAGTCGGTAAAAACGTTCGCAGAGAAACTAAGAAAACTAAATAGCCTCGTCGCCGGCTAGCCCCGTGCGATTACGCCATGTACGATCGCCGTTTGAGCCAAATATACGCGCGCAAGGCGCGGGGTTTGTCTTTTGAGCGAAATCTTTTGTCCGGTTTGGGAAGACGCTGCTTTGCGGGCGCGCCCGAAAGGTGGCGAAGTGGCCCGCGCATGTTTGCCTCAAGAATTGTGTGCCATGAGGGAAGTGGCTAGGCGAAGAAGGTTTTCTCGCTACCTGCCGCCAAAATTAGACCGCTGAGATGCAGCCGGAAACGGAAGGACAAAGCTGTCATGCGGGTCGCGCTTCATACGACGTTCGCCGCCGGCAAAAAGCAACCGCTCGCGGCGCTGCTTGAGCGGGTTCGTACCGCTTTCATAGAGTCCGGCCTCGGCGAGCCGACCGTTCAGTTTGTCCTGTCCGAAGCTCCCGTTCAAGGTTTCGTTTCCAGCGTGGATCGGGCGCTCAAGAGGTTCCCGGAATTGGAGCGGTTGGTCTCCACACCGGCCGCGACGCCGTTGGGCGGGCCGGTCCGGCAGATCAGCAACCTCGGCGTCTCGTCGGTTGGCGGTGAGGGCGTGACATTCGCGACCCTGCTCAGCATTGCTGCCGGTGTCCCGAAATCCTTCCCGTTTCATTACGTAGCGATACGCTTCGCAGATCCGGCGTTTGGCACCATCGAATTGCCTGGCGCTCTCGCGGGAGGGTTGGTGCCAGGTATCGTTGTTGGCGATTCCTGGTGGGTTAACGGTCGGCAGCGCGCACTCTCGGCGTTGACCATCGTTGATGCCGACCCCGCGAGCAAGCAACTGCCCTCCCTACCTGGACCCGTGGCAGCCGTCCTGGCGGCGTGCGGAAAGGTCAAGAAAACCGTGCAGGTCCCCCTGCCCGATGCCCCCGTGCCGACACCTGCGCCCGCCGCGACTTCGGCCGGGCTATCACCGGAAGCGGCGGCTGCGGTGCGCGCCGTCGTGATTGACTACCGGGCACGCTACAGCGAAATTCTGGATCGAGCGGCGCTTCCCCACGACCTGCCGGACGTTCGTGAAGCGCGTGCTGATACCCCATTCGGCCAAAGGGCCGGCCTGCTGAAGCCCGCCCTTGTCCGTGCCTTCAAACCGATGGGCTACGATTGCCGCGGTGGCAGCGGGACATTCACCCTTATACCAACCGCCCGAGAACCTGACTCCTGGGGGGATTCCCAAACCGCCGCAAATGTGACTCGATGCAGCCCATCGTTGATTCGCGGAGCGGGCAGCATGTCGGCAATCGAGATTACCCGTCAATA
>JBOHJU010000271.1:0-3831 GCA_050728755.1 Methylocella sp. | reverse complement strand
ATAAGGAGAGAGGGGACGAAGAAGCTCGTGAATTTCTCGCAGCAAGGCATGGCCGCCGCAATCCACTGCTTCCACATCGAGCGAGGGATGAACATAAAGACCCTCAAATCCGTCACGCGCGAGCACCGCCCGGAACGGTGCCGGAATTGAGACCCGGCCCTTGGCGTCGAGCCTGCTTGTGTAATTCGACAGAAATCCGCCAGATTCGTCCACTCCCAACCCCACCTGCGCCCCGCGGCGAAGCGCCGCTCGAACGCCGCGTCCCCTGGTGTCCTAAACCCTATGCGGGACGATTTGGGATAGCATGGGAAAGTTTGGGCGTCAATGGAATTGCAGAGCCATCGCAAGGCAATCTTCCGAAGACGCGAGCGTCCAACCGGTGCGAGCCCGTTGACGTAGCCGCCGTTGCCTGATTTCCGTCTCCGCGGACCTCAAGATTCGAAGCGGCCGTTATGACCCGGACCGGACAAAAGACGGCATTCGCGTTTGCCGGCGGCGGAAGCCTCGGCGCGGTCCAGGTCGGCATGGTGCGTGTTCTGTTGGCCGAAGGAGTGCAGCCGGATTTCGTGGTTGGCGCATCGGCCGGCGCGATGAACGCCGCCTATTTCGCCGGAACCCCCGACGCGGAAGGCATGGAAAGGCTTGCGGAAATCTGGTCTGGCCTGCGCCGTAAAGAGGTCTTTCCAGTCACGTTCAAAAGTGCAATCGGTCTGCTCGGGCATCCAGATGGTGTCATCGATTCCGGCGGCCTGCGGCATCTGATCGAGAACAACTTGCCTTATGCGCGCTTGGAGGACGCGACAGTTCCCGTTCACGTCATCGCGGCCAGCGTCGAGGGGATGGCGGTTGTTCTCTCGAAGGGACCGGCGATCGACGCCATCCTCGCGAGCGCCGCGATACCGGGCATCTTCCCACCGGTTCGAATCGACGGCCAGACGCTGATGGACGGCGCTATCGCCAGGGACTCTCCTATCCGGGTGGCGGCGGATCTCGGAGCGTCACGGATCATCGTGCTTCCAACCGGATATGCTTGCGCCTTGGAAAAGTCTCCGAAAGGGGCGATCACCTGGGCCTTGCACGCAATCACCCTGTTGATAACGTGGCGTCTCATTCACGATATCGAGCGGCTCGCGGACGAGATCGACGTGTGCATCGTGCCGGCGCTCTGTCCGCTCGACGTGTGGCCATACGATTTCTCGGCGTCGCGCCGTCTCATTCAACGCGCCGAGGCGAGCACGCGAAAATGGCTCGATGGCGGCGGTCTTTCGCGTCGATCCCGGCCTCAGGAACTTGAGGCGCATCTCCATTGAATGGCCGACATCGCTCCTCGGCATGAGGGCATGAATAGCACGTCGCTTTGCGGCGGGGAGATAGCTCGCGCCAAGTCTGCCCCGGTGGCGATCGCCGGCGTATCGCGCCTGGGACGGACGCGGCTTTCAGCAGGTGGGATGATTTCGCCGGTTTCGCGAACGGTGGCTCCGGCGCCATTAACGCCGCCTGATGCTTCGCAATTTTTCCAAAATAAAAAATAAGGCGGCGCGTGAAAACATGTTTAAGCGATACAGGCTCCATCGATCGCAAATAGTTTGTGACAAAATTTTTGCCAAAAGCATTGCAACATCTTGGTAGAATTCGTCCGAATCAACTTCCGGCAAGCGTCTTGGCTTCATTAAGCTAACCGGCATCGCGTAGTTTTTTGCTAGCCACAGTTCGTCAGCCTCCGCTATGTCAAGCAGTTGTTCGCGATATGGCTCACTCAATCGCCAATGAGAGCAATGACTCTGAGCTTGTAATTTTTTCCTCAAAACTGATCTTATGTACTGCAGTTTTATGAATTCGAGATACGCTATTTTACTTTTGTACGCACTTTCGGTTCGATTAACGATATTGAGCAGCCTCAACGCCTCCGTAACAGTTGGATCCAACGAGGTATTGCATTTGTGATCACCGCTTAGTTCACTAAGTTGCAGCAGGCCAATTTTTGATAGAATAGAAAAAATAACATTCGATGCTTCATCGTAATCAAATACGATTACATTATCGCGGCCGAATGATGCCTCCCACATTTTAATTGTATCGGCATATCTCATGTAGAGATTTTCCGGCTTCAAAACCATTGCAGCGTATTCGTCGAGCGTTTGGTCCGAGCCGCTCATCACGCGTGTCGAGTAAGACGATAAAAGTCGCGATAAATGATCGCGCAACGCGATAACGACCTGACACTCATATTCTTTGAAATCCTGAGCAAGCTTTTCGATCTGGGGAGCCCGGAAGCGAGAAGAGAGATGTTCCGAACTAATGATCACTTTCTCGACGCGGGACGCCTCGATTTCCGTTTTAAGGGATTTCACCATATCGGAATTTGCGATAGGTGACCGGAGATGGAAATCCTCCGGTCCGTCCGAGGGCAGATAGCTTGCCGTCAATGGAGCGTGGTTCAGCGCATAAAATGCGGAAGAGCGCTTTGGGTATAACACCCTGTGCCGTATAAGATGTCGCGCATTTCGAGTGCAAAAGCGCTGAAAAGACGTCGTGCCGGTCTTCTCAAGACCAATGTGAAATATAACTTGGATGCGGCTCGAATGCATACGACGGGTTGGTGCCGGCGGGTTGGCCAAGGCTGCGCGAATCTTGATCAGGTGCTTAATCCTAAGCCGCCGCATTAGCCACTAAAATCACGCTGAGCTTCCCTGCTGCCGTTATGCGCGACCGCCGGGACGCGGACGGCTGACGCATGATCTCGGACGCCCCGGCCGCCGGTTATTTGTCCGCATCCCTCGCGCGCGCTTCTTTCCCCACCGGCCGTGCCCGTCGCGATCGCGGCGGGCGGGGACGAGGCGGAAGGCATGGCCGGCCGGCGCGCCTCACACCGCATCCAATTCGAGGAACCCGCCCGATTGGCGCCGCCACAGGGACGCATAGATGCCGTCGCGCGAAAGGAGCTCGCCATGCGTTCCCGCCTCGGCAATGCGGCCCCTGTCAAGCACGATCAGCCGGTCCATCGCCGCGATGGTCGAAAGCCGATGGGCGATCGCGATCACCGTCTTGCCCTCCATCAGCGCGTAAAGGTTCTCCTGGATCGCGGCCTCGACCTCCGAATCGAGCGCAGCAGTCGCCTCGTCGAGGACGAGGATCGGCGCGTTCTTCAAGAGCACGCGCGCGATGGCGATGCGCTGGCGCTGCCCGCCCGACAGCTTCACCCCTCTTTCCCCGACATGGGCCGCGTAGCCGGCGCGCCCGTGCGGATCGCTGAGACCGAGCACGAATTCATGGGCATGCGCCTGCCTGGCCGCCGCGACGACCGCCTCCATCGGCGCGCCGGGGCGCCCGTAGCGGATATTGTCGGCCACGGAACGGTGCAGAAGCGATGTGTCCTGCGTCACCATGCCGATCTGGCTGCGCAGGCTGTCCTGCGTGACCGCGGCGACATCCTGCCCATCGATCAAGATCCTGCCGCCCTCGACATCATAGAAGCGCATGAGGAGGTGGACGAGCGTCGACTTTCCGGCGCCCGAGCGCCCCACGAGCCCGACCTTCTCGCCGGGCGCGATCGCGAAGCTGAGATTGTCGATCACGCCCGCTGCCTTGCCGTAGTGGAAGCGCACATTCTCAAAGCGGATGCCGCCCCGCGACGCCCTGAGCGCGGGCGCCGCGGGGCGATCGACAAGCAAATGCGGCCGCGCGATCGTCCCCATGCCCTCCTGAACGGTGCCCATATTCTCGAAGATGCCGATCGCCTCCCACATGATCCAGCCCGACATGTTGGAGATGCGGATGGCGAGGCCGGCGGCCAGGGCAATCGCGCCAAGCGTCACCGCGCCGTTCAGCCAG
>JBOHJU010000270.1:0-3868 GCA_050728755.1 Methylocella sp. | reverse complement strand
GCACAAGGGGGTACGATTGTGCCATTTGGAGCAAGTGCAAAGTTTCGACAGGCTTTATGTTGGGAAGCCTTTTACCTCATCCTGAGGAGGCCTGAAAGACCGTCTCGAAGGATGGTGGGGCGCCCTCGTGCTTCGAGACGGCGCCTTTGGCGCTTCCTCAGCATGAGGGCTTTGGTTCCGCGCCAGCTTTTGAGCGGCTCCTTAACGACCTCACTTGATCTTGAAATAATTGCGCAAGGCAAGGCCGATGAAAAAGATGAGGATGATCGAAAGGAGGCTTTGCCCGAGCACCAGCAATTGATAGCCGCCCGGCGGGATGGCAGGAGAATGGGAATCGCAGCCAGGGCAGAACAGAAATCTTTTGATCTCGGCGTCGATGGTGAGCGGGCCGATAAAAGGCACCGCGTTGCCAAGCGCCAGCATCCAAACTGCGCGCTCATATTTTTCCGCGTTTAGCGAGCCAGCCTCGTGCATGAGCGGCGCGAGGGCCTCGTCATAACGCCAATAAAAGAAGGGCACGCTCAGAGCGAGCCACACGGCGGGCCGTACAAAGCTGCGGCCATAATCGGCAAACGCCCAATACCCTCCCATGACTCTGACCCAAAGGCCATGGGTCGCGAGCCGTGCGATATTGCGAGGCCAATTCTTCCATCCTTCCTTTTTCAGCGCTTGCCATCGTAGGCGCCAATAGACGCCGCGCTCGGCTTTGCGTTCGTCGATATAGAGGTCGCGTTCGAGGTCGTGGTTCTTTGTCTCTTCCGCGATTTTTCGAAGGGCGCGCAATCGAATTGGGACTTGGCTGTCGGAAGTCCAATGGAAGAGTTTCCCTGGCGGCGCAAAACCAATATGGGCGCCGGTGAAATCGATCCTGGTCACGTCATCGAAATTTGGTGGAGAGTAGAACCGGGCATTCGTGAGATGGGCGGTCTGATCGAACGACCGGCCCGAGAAATCGGCTTGGCCACAGAAGCGGACGCCGGTGAACGAAATAATCAAAAATCGGTCAGGCCCCGAGCCATATAGTTCCCACGAGTCGTGGTGCCGCTTTTTGAGGGTAGCGCGAACCTCCTCGTTTATCGCCGTCGCGCTTTCGATGCTTTTGGCCCATCGCTCTTTGGACTTTCCGCTAAAATGAGAATCGCCAATGAAAATGGTATTTCCGAAGCTGACCCCAAAACCGAAGGTAGCGCCGTCGAAGCTGCCGTGATCCCCAAAGGCAGACCAGTTGAATCTTGCCTCATTTCCGAACGTAGCGCCGTCGAAGCTGGCCCAATCACCAAACGTAGCGCCGTCGAAACTTGCGTCATTACCGAAGGTGGCGCGTTGAAGAAGGCCCAATCGCCAAACGTAGCGCCGTCGAATCTGGCCCAATTACTGAAGGCCGTGCCGTTGAAGAGTGCCCAATTACCTAAGGCAGCGCTGGCAAAGCTGGCCCCGGAACCGAAGGTGGCGCCGAGAAATCTGGCGCAATCACCGAAGGCAGCGCTGTCAAAGAAGGCGCAGCCTGGAGTGAAGGCATCGGGATCTTTATCGATTTGTTCCCATTCGCGACCGCGCCACTTGCAGCCCGAAAATTCAACCCAATGACCAAATTCGAACCCCGAGAAATTGATCTGGTCCATTGGCTCTTCGGCAAAGTCGATGCCGGCGAAAGTCACGCGCACGTCTTTGTTGGCTGGATCGCGCCGCCATGCGTTCCAGGCGTCCTTGCCCTTGGCCGCGAGGGCAAGAAAGTACGCCTGATCGTATGTCTGTTTTTCGGCGGGAGGATCGTCGCCCGGTGTAGTCTCGTCTTCGTACGCCATGCCTGGTGTTCCGGACGCTATAAAATCTCGGGAAAATCGCTTCTCTTGAAAATCGCCGCGAGCTTTTTGCCTTGCTTTGCCAAATTCTGCGCGGCGCCTTCCTCGTGATCGGCCACGGCGAGCGCGCTGTGCAGTAAGAACCGTGGCCTTCCGTGCCTTCGATGGCCTTCAGAATCGAGCCGCCCGTGTGGCGACATCATCGACCATGTGAACCTCGGCGCCATCGCGCAGGTGCCATCTATTCTTTCCCCCGCGCCGTGCTCCTTTTGCGCTTTGCGCACAAAAAACGCATCGACCAGAAAACCATTTGGATAGGCGACGGCGCCGCCACCACCGCGCCGGAGCCAGACGCGCCCACTCCCAAAAACGAACCCGGCAATTACACTTCTAATACTACGTCATATTCAGGGCCGCCATGTAGAGCTCGAGAATGGCCTCCATCTCCTTGCGCGCGCTATGATCCTGCTTCCGGATTTTTACGATCTCGCGCACCGCCCTCACATCGAACCCGCAGCCTTTCATTTCCGCGTAGACTTCGCGAATATCGCCGGAAATGGCTTTTTTTTCCTCCTCCAGCCGCTCCACCCTTTCGACGAATTGCGTCAGCTCCTGTCCCGCGACACCTGCTTCGGCGACATTTGCCGTCATTTGAAACATCCCTTTGGTTGGACTGGGCGCCGCTCCGGACGGAGCAAAAACCGCCGGAAAAAAGCTCCTGGCGAGGACCTTTTTTATGCGAACCCGCAATGGCGCCGCCGCCGCGAGACGTCAATATGCAAGGCGAAATTATCCCCGCAATCCTGCCCTGATCCCGCGCCATTGCACCGCCTTGCCGCTCAAACATGGCGCCCTGTCCGGCTTGGGAAAGTCGCCTTGCAATGGAGCTCGGGGCGCGCGAGGATTGGGCGCAAGAGGCGCGCGAGCCGAGCGGCGAAGGCGCCTGCTTTTTCCTTGGTGCCGCCGAGATCCTGGCGGGTCTCGATGAGGAGGCCGGCGAGCCCGCGGCGCGTTACTTCCTCGTCCAACGTATCGCCCAACAGCGCGCCATCATACGGTTCGTTATCGCCGACACAGAGCCCGTCGGCCCGCAACGCCGCGATCACGGGTTTGGCGAACCGCGGATCGCTGTCCCACAAAATTCCGACTTCCCACGGTCTTGGCCGCGCGTTCCAGGATGGTGTGAATGTGTGGATCGAAACAACGGCTGGTGGCGGTCCTTTGATCAGCATGGCTTCGATCGTCGCGGCGATCGCGGCGCGGTAGGGCTTCCAATAATGCGCGCGGCGATACTCGATTTCCTCGGCGCCGATTCTTGCGTTTCCCGGGATTATGTCGCCGTCCGAAAGCCGCATGACGAGCGTTGGGTCGCTGGTGCCGCGATTGGGATCGATGAGGAGGCGCGAAAACCGCGACAGAATGGCCGGAGCGCCGAAGAACGCCGCGAGACGGCGGGTGATCCAGGCCGCGCCAATATCGTAGGCGATGTGACGGTCGAGTTGTTGTCTGGCCAGACCGAGCGTGCCATAAGCTTTTGGCAGGGCGTTGGCCGCGTGATCGCACAGGAAGAGGACGCCTGCCGCAAGGCTTCCCTCGATGCGTTCGACGGGGTCGTCCGCGCCGCCCGCTGGCGGTGAAATGGGCACGACGGGCGCCACCACGGGGCTCCCTGAAATTGAAGATGAATGTCGACGTAATAGCATGGGTCGCGCGTCGGGGCCGCCGTAACGGCGCCAACAAGTTAGCTTGAGCGTGCGACGAGGCTGTTTTCCAGATCCCGGCGCCTTCAAGCAGCGAGCTGAGCGCTCCTCCCGCCGGCGCGCCAGCAGCCGAACCGCCAGAACTGTCCGGCGGCCATCGATTTTCTCCCTCGGAGCCTGCCGCCCGGCATTTGTCCATCACCACGTCGCCATATCTTGTCAAATTCCGCCGAGATCTCCTAAGTGTCCGTCTCGAAAGTTGTTGAATCATATGAATTGGTTGTGATTCAAGGGAGGCGGCCTGATTCGAGGAGGGGCCGCCGATGTGGACGAAAAGGAACCGAGTACGATACGATCGTGATCATC
>JBOHJU010000269.1:0-3885 GCA_050728755.1 Methylocella sp. | reverse complement strand
ACGATGCTCCGCACGAGCCGCGCCGCATGAGCCAAATTGGCAGCCAGTTCTTTGGCGTCACGGGCGGGCGGCGGATCGGCGAGGGCGAGCGGCGTCAATGCCTCGATCAGTACAGCGGGATCGCCGTTGCGGATCAATCGCTCTGCTTTGACGTTTGTTGTTTCCGGATCGAGCGCGACTTGCGGGACAATTTCGATCGATGCGATCGGATCATCGCGTCGAAAAACGCGCAGGCTCGAGAAATTCGAAATCGCCCAGATGGGCAAGGACTGGAATCTTACAAATTGCCGCTTATCATGGTCGTCGCGGTAACGGGCCGGATCGCCTGGTTTGGTTGGGGCCTTGAGTTCGACAAAAGCGCGCGCAGGCTGACCGGCGTGCTTAAGAGCGATGTCGGGCCTACCCACGCCTGGGGTGGCGAACTCGGGAACGACGACAAGCTCATTTGCGGAAATATGGGGAAGCACAGACTCGAGGAGTCGTTGAAACGCTGGAGCGAGAGCCTGTTCGAGATTGCTTGGACAGGCCCGGCGCAATTCGCGAATGCGGAGCGCATAGTCAATGATTGATTCGACGACCATCGCGCCAAGCTAGCCAAGATCGAAAGCAACGCAAGAAGGCGCAGGCCTAAATCGGACCGCTACCCGGAAAGCGCCTCGGCGCGCTGCCGTGCCGCCTTTACCGCCCGCTCGATCAGGGGCGCAAGGCCGTCATCCGCCATCAAGATTTTGAGGGCGGCGGCGGTCATTCCGCCGCGCGACGTCACATTTTCGCGTAGGTCCGCCACGCTGCTTTCTGGGCATCGGAGCAATAATTCGCCCGCGCCTTCGGCCGCGGCGCGCGCCAGCCGCGCGGCAACATCGGCGGGCAGACCGAGGCCGGCTCCTGCGCTTGCCAAGGCCTCGGTGAGATAAAAGACGTACGCCGGGCCGGAACCCGATAAGGCGGCCGCCGCGTCGATCAAATCCTCGCCGGCAAGCCATTCGACCTGGCCCGCCGCGGCGAGCAAGGCCTCGGCCGCCGCACACTGGCCGGGCGTCGCCGCCGCGTTCGCGGCAAGCACGGCCATGCCGCGTCCAACTGCCGCGGCAAGATTTGGCATCGCCCGGACAATCGCCGCAGCCTCCGGAAACCTCGCCGCTATATTGGCGATGGTCTTTCCGGCCAGGATCGAAATGACCAGCGTGTCAGGGCTCGCGAACCGGGCCAGCCCGGCGGCCGCCTCCTCGAGATCTTGCGGTTTCATCGCGAGCACGAGAATTTCGGGCGGCCGGGAAGGGGCCGCCAGCGCAAAGCCTGTCGCTTGCGCGAGTTCGACGAGTTCTGGCAACGGGCACGGCTCGATGACGCTGATTCTTCGCGGATCGTACCCCCGCTCGAGCCAGGCCCGCAGCATCGCGCCGCCCATCTTGCCCGCTCCGGCGAGCACGAGTGACCCGTCGAAGCGGTCCGCGCCAGCCGCGTCCATGTCAGGCCCGGCCTTGGGTTTCAAGCATGACCGTGCCGATCGCCTCGGGAGCGGTTTTGCCGGCCCAGGCGACAAATTGAAACGCCTGGTAGTAGCGTTCGCATGCGCGCACTGCGCTGGCGAGAACGGATTGGCACTGATGGCCGTTCAGCTCGGCCCCGCCGGCGAGCAAAAGGGCATGCCGGAACATGATCACTCCGTCATTCGGCCAAATGTCAAAATGCCCGATCCAGAGTTGTTCATTGACGAGCGAAACGAGAGAGGCAAGCTCCATGACGCGCGCGGCCGGCACTTTGAGGTCGAAGGCGCAGGCAATATGCAATGCCTCCACCTCGGCGAGCCAGGTGAAGGCGATATTGTACTCAGACCAGCCGCCGGCAACCGAGATCGAAATTTCGTCTTCTTCGTCCCGGTCGAACGGCCAGCGATTGTGCGCGGCGATTCTCTCGATGATGTCCAGCGGATTTTCGGCGCGGTCGAGGTCGAGTTGCAGAAGCGGCATACCATGGCCTCGGATGGATTTTTTGGGGAATCAGGAAATGCACCCGCATTTCCGGCGGCTGGTCTAACCTGCTCACGCACGACTCAAAAATCGCTTTTTTGGCCAGCGCAGGTAGGGAATCACAAGGTGGCGGCCATTAGCAACTGCGTTAGCCAGGTTGTCCCCCGCTGAGCGGGTTTGCCGCGAAAAAAATCGGCCCGGGCGCGCCCCCGCTCACTTGTAGCAAAGCTTGGGCCTTTCGTTTCTTCCGCTCAGCCCCTTCCGCGATAAGGCGGGACACCTTGATCGGGCACAAAGGTGCCGGTGGGCAGCTCCCCTATTGCCCAAAACACGTCGATCGGGATACCGCCGCGCGGATTCCAGTAGCCGCTGATCCGCAGCCAGCGCGGCTCTAAGCAAAGGGCGAGATCCTTGCCGATCCGCAAGGTGCAGTCCTCGTGGAAAGCGCCGTGATTGCGAAACGACGTGAGGTAGAGTTTTAGGGATTTCGATTCGACGAGCCAGCTGCCTGGCAGATAGTCGATCACGAACAGCGCGAAATCCGGCTGGCCAGTGATCGGACAGAGGGCGGTAAATTCCGGCGCGGTGAACCGGACGATGTAATTTGAGCCTTGATGTGGATTTGGCACCCGGTCGAGCGTCGCCTCCTCCGGCGTTCGCACCGCTTCGACGGCGCGGCCAAGCAGGCTTATCCCAGTATGAACCTTGACCATGATGCCCGAAAATCTCCAGTGGCAGCCGCCGCCGTGCTAAAATGCGGAGGTCGAATCTGCGCGTAAAACATTATCGCGGAAGGCAGGCACTAATCTATCGCGAAATGGCAAGCCGCACCGCCGCACATTTATCGGCCTGAGGAGCCGGACTGGCCTTGGAACCTTGCATGTCTGCCGCCGTTGGCCTTGCTGGTGTTCCGAGGAATTTCGTTGCAGGGCGCTCGCATCAATGAAAATTTTCCTCGCGGGAGCGACGGGCGCGGTTGGGCGCCGCCTTGTTCCACTTTTGAGAGCGGCAGGGCATGAGGTCGCCGGAATGACGCGCTCGCGTGCCAAAGCGAACCTTTTGCGGAGCATGGGCGCCACACCGGTCATCGCCGACGCGCTTGATACATCTGCCGTGATGAGCGCAGTGCGGCAAGCGAAGCCGGAAATCGTAATTCATCAGCTTACTTCAATTCAAGGGAACCTCGATTTGCGCAATTTCGACCGGGAGTTCGCCTTGACCAACCGATTGCGGAAAGAAGGCACGGATTATTTGCTGGCCGCCGCGCGGGCAGCCGGGGCACGCCGGTTTATCGCGCAAAGCTTTGCGGGTTGGTCCTACACGCGAGAGGGACGGGCGGTAAAGTCAGAGGAGGACCCGCTCGATCCAAATCCGCCGCCGGCGTTCCGCCGCACTCTCGAAGCGATTCGCTACCTCGAATCCGCGGTGACTGGCCAGACAGCCTTGGAGGGGCTGGTCTTGCGCTACGGGTATTTCTACGGTCCGGGCACCGCGATCGGCGAACATGGCTCGATAGTCAACGACGTACGCAAGCGTCGTATCCCGATTATCGGCGGCGGCGGCGTTTGGTCGTTCATTCACGTCGACGACGTTGCCCGATTTACGCGGGCCGGGGTCGAGCGAGGTTTACCTGGGATCTATAACATCGTCGATGACGATCCTGCCCCCGTGTCGCAATGGCTGCCCGTCTTGGCGGAGACGATCGGCGCCAAGCCGCCGCGCAGAATCCCCGCTTGGTTCGCGCGGTTCTTGATCGGCGATGCCGTCATGTTCATGACCGACGTACAGGGCGCATCCAACGCCAAGGCCAAGCGCGCCTTTGGCGTAAATTTGATTTGGCCGAGTTGGCGGGACGGATTTCGAAGTGGTCTCGGCGATCCCTCGCAAGCGTAGTTGAGGCATGCTCGCGGGCACG
>JBOHJU010000268.1:0-3891 GCA_050728755.1 Methylocella sp. | reverse complement strand
GCGCGGTTCGCCCGCGAACGCAAACTTCCTTACTTTGGCATCTGTTTCGGGATGCAGATGGCTGTCATCGAGGCGGTGCGCTCCTTGACCGGCGCGCCGGACGCCAATTCGAGTGAGTTCGGTCCAGCGAAGGAGCCTGTCGTCGGACTGATGACGGAATGGCTGCGCGGCAACGAGCTCGAAATCCGTGCCGCCGCGACCGATCTTGGCGGAACGATGCGGCTTGGCGCCTATCGCGCGGAACTGATGCCGGGGTCAAGGATCGCCACCATTTATGGCGCGACCAGCATATCCGAACGCCACCGCCATCGTTTCGAGGTCAACACCACCTACCGCGAGAGGCTCGCCCAAAAAGGTCTCGTCTTCGCCGGCATGTCGCCGGACGGCCTGTTGCCGGAGACGATTGAAATTTCCGATCACCCGTGGTTCATCGGCGTGCAGTTTCATCCCGAGCTCAAATCGCGGCCGTTCGAGCCGCACCCGCTGTTCGCGAGTTTCATCGCCGCCGCGGTCGAGCAATCGCGGCTGGTGTAATTAAGCCGGCAAATCTTGTTGGATTTTCCCCATCGTGGCGGCGACTTTCCTGCGGAACAATCCAACGTCATTTTGCAGCAAATCCCGCATCTCCTTCTTATTCGCCCGGCCGCAATCCCGGCGCGTTGGCGTGGCGGCATCTCGAGGCAGACGCCGCCGGCCACAGGGCGGCGACAAGCGGGCGAGATTTCGCGGCCGTCGCGTTCGCCGCCCGATGCGCGCCCCGCAAAACGGCGCTTGCAAAATCATCTTCCTCTTGCAAAAGCCCTCGCTCAAATACGCCGCTCAAATACGAATATACCTATGGAAGGATTAATAATGAGGTTCCAGGCTCGCATCCGTTAACGCAACATTAAGGGAATGTCCGCAAGGCTCGTTACAAAGCTTTAACCAACCTTTGGAGCGCACGCATGGTTGATTCTCCAGATGAAGCCGTTGCCGAACCCGCCGCGGCCCGGCTGCGAGGCGCGAATATCCTTGCGGTCGGAGCACGGGGCAAGGAATCGAAGCGCGGGGCTGCCTTCGGCGTTGTGCCGTTCAAGGAGGCCGAATCCACATCGGCGCGACGGGCGTCTCCGCGCGCCGAGCGGTTTTTCAGTTATTGTTCGCACGCGGCCCTGGCAGCTTGTCTTTTTGGGCTCGCATGGGCGGCGGGGTCGTTTTATTCCGGTAATTATGCACCATTTAACGCGTTGAAGCCGCCACCCGCGCGAACGATCGCGACCCAAGACAGCGCGGCGCGCACAGAGATGCTCCGCACCGCGCAAAAGATGGCCGAGGATATCAGGACTCTCAAAGCCAACGTCGAGGCTTTGCGCGCCGCGCCGAGCCAGACCGCGAGAAATGCCCCCGCGCTCGAAGGCCTGAAGTCGCGTCTCGAAACGGTGAACACGGAAACCGGCGCTTCGATCGCCGAACTTTCTAATAAGGTCGAGCAAATGCAGCGCGAAGCCGCCGCGAAACTTTCGCAAGTTATCGAGCGGCTCGATCGCATTGAGCGGCAGATCGCGGCGCCGCCCGCTACCGCTTCAATTGGCGCCGCCCCGGCAGCAGGTAAAGCGGCCGCTGGAAAACAGGCGCAAATTGCCGCTCTGCCGGCAAAGCCGCCGCTTGAAAATGCAAAGGGACATCCGCAATTGATCACGAACTGGGTCGTCCGTGATGTTTACGACGGGGTTGCTCTCGTCGAAAGTCCACGCGGCTCGATCGAGGTCGCGCCGGGAGAGATCATTCCCGGCGCCGGCACGGTGAAATCGATCGAAAGGCGCAGCGGCGGCTGGATCGTGATCACGAGCCGTGGCCTTGTCGATTCGGCCCGTAGTTACCTGCCCTGACCCTGGCTGGCGGCCAGCCCGGGCTCTGCTGCTCACTCAGGCGGGCATGTAGTCGTAGTACATTTTGACGCTCTGTGGCGCGAGCAGTCCTTCGAAGAGCGCGCGCGCCAGCGCCGCAGCAGCCGCCAGGAAATAAAGTACCAATCGGACGATCAACAAAACGATGTAGAAGAAAGGAGCCCGGTGGCGCAAGCTGGCGCATAGGTGCACGGCGCCAATAAGGCCAACGAGCGTCATCGGCAAGGCACGGATTGCCACGCTTCGGGTCCTGCATCTTGCTCGGCACTACGACCAAACCATGCCAGATATTAGTGCGCTTTGCTGCTCCGCCAGCGCTTGCTCTCTTGCCTGTTCGAACGAGTGTGCCCCTTGGCAAATCGTCTGCTTCTCCGGTGCTTGCTATTCAGCCAGTTGTGACAGCAATTGCGACCTCCAAGAGCACCATCGCAAAACCGCAGGGAAGACCCGTACCAGTCCTGTAATGTCCATTCTCGTACGGGGGGCACGGCCACAACAATGGCCGCCCCAAAGAGGTTCCCTATAACAAGGCGTGCCGAATTGAAGGTGCTTTGGCGTTGCGGCCTGCGTCAAAAAAACGTGAATCCAAGTAGCTTATTAAATGTTTGATCAAATACGTCTGCGGCCTTCTTTGGCTGTGCCTCGTTGCATGTGAGTTTTGAAATTTGGTACCGCCACCCCGGCTCGAACGGGGGACCTCTAGATCCACAATCTAGCGCTCTAACCAACTGAGCTATGGCGGCATGCTACAATGCGCGGAGCGTAAAAGGATCAATCCGCGATTGCAAGGCCGCAAGTGCCTTGCATGAGGCGAAAACTAAACCGCGATGTTGCTGTATCTCAACTACCGAGTTTAAGAATAGGTTGATCTAATCGCGTGGAAAGGGCTGCGGCCGGTGGACGTTTGCCGGCCGCACCGCTAGGATTTCGTAAAGGTGAGCCATGTTGGCGGAGAAAGCTCAAGGGGGCATGCCGGGGTTTTGTTGCGAGCCGCGGCTGACCCGGCAAGACATCGCCGCTATTTTGGCCGTCCTGCCGGCCGGGGTTGCTTCCCAGATGCCAATTGTGGCGATGCGTGGCAATGCGGCGCACCCGGACAGACTGGTTCTCGCCAGCGAAAGCCTGCTGCATCTGTGCGGCGCCAAAAATCTCGACGGCCTTTTCCGCTTTCTTTCCGCCGGCGAGGGCGGCTGCTCGCAACGGCTCGCCGATGTTGCCGCCAACCTCAGCCTCGATGCCGCGCCCGCCGTCGAAACGCTGCATTTTCGCATTGGCGGGGCTACGCGAACCGTCACCTTCTTGTGCCGACGTGCCGGCGCCGGACGAGAGCCGGCGCTGTTTGCCGCCGCGGTCCTCGATGTTTTTGACCGGTGGGGAGAGACAGGGCCGCTTGTGGCGCACGCCGAGTCGTCGGCCGGGCGGGGAGGCGCGGGCCAACGGAACGAATCCACCGAACCGGGGCCGCCAAAGGCCGCGCGCCCCACGGCGCGGCTAAGCGCCGGAAGTAGCCGTGAAAGCCTCGAAAAGGAGCTGGCCCGCCAAAAAGCCGAGTTTCGCGAGCTAAGCGCCATTTTGGATACCGCGATGGACGGCATTGCCGTGCTCGACTCGCAAGGGCTAATCCTGAGCCTGAACCGTTCCGGCGAGGCTCTTTTCGGCTACGATCAAAACGAGGTAACGGGTGCGCATTTCACCAGTTTGATCGCGCCGGAAAGCCAGGTGCTGGCGAATGCCTATTTCGAAGGGCTAAAATCGCAAGGCGCCGCGAGTCTGCTCAATCGGGGGCGCGAGGTCACCGGCCTCGCCCGGCAAGGCGGGACTATTCCAGTCTTCATGACGCTTGGCCGCATCGGCGAATCGGCCAGCGCCGGCGAGCAACGGGCGGCGCGCTTTTGCGCCCTCTTGCGCGACCTCACGCATTGGAAAAACGTCGAGCGGGAGCTTGAGGAAGCCCGCAAGGATGCCGAGCGGGCAAACGCTTTGAAATCGGATCTTCTCGCCAGGA
>JBOHJU010000267.1:0-3897 GCA_050728755.1 Methylocella sp. | reverse complement strand
TCGTCGATCAGATCGAGAACGACGCCACTCAGATCACACTCGACGAAGCGCGCAAGAAAAACCCGGCGGCGCAGGCCGGCGATTGGATCGCGGAAACCTTACCGCCTTTCGATTTCGGGCGGATTGCCGCGCAGTCGGCCAAGCAGGTGATCGTTCAGAAGGTCCGCGAAGCCGAGCGCGACCGGCAATATGAGGAGTACAAGGACCGGATCGGCGATATCGTCAACGGCGTCGTGAAGCGGGTAGAGTTTGGCAATGTGATCATCGATCTCGGCCGCGGCGAGGCGACGATAAGGCGTGACGAAATGATCCCGCGCGAAGTTTTCCGGCCCGGCGATCGCGCCCGCGCCTATGTCTATGATGTTCGCCGCGAGCAGCGCGGGCCGCAGATTTTCCTGTCGCGCACCCATCCGCAATTCATGGCCAAGCTGTTTCGTCAGGAAGTGCCGGAAATCTACGACAACGTCATCGAGGTGAAGGCGGTCGCGCGCGATCCGGGGTCGCGCGCCAAGATCGCGGTGATCTCGCGGGACACTTCGATCGATCCGGTCGGCGCCTGCGTCGGCATGCGCGGATCGCGGGTCCAGGCGGTCGTCAATGAGTTGCAGGGCGAGAAGGTCGATATCATTCCGTGGTCGCCGGATGCCGCTACCTTTATCGTCAATGCGTTGCAGCCTGCCGAGGTTGTCAAGGTCGTGCTCGACGAAGATTCCGCGCGGATCGAAGTCGTCGTGCCCGATGATCAGCTCTCCCTGGCGATTGGGCGCCGCGGCCAAAACGTCCGGCTTGCGTCGCAGCTTACCGGATGGGATATCGATATTTTGACGGAGGCGGAGGAATCGCAACGCCGGCAGAAAGAATTCGCCGAACGCACGAACATCTTCATGAAAGCGCTGAATGTCGACGAAGTTGTCGGCCAGTTGCTGGCGTCGGAAGGATTCCGCTCGGTCGAGGAATTGGCTTTCGTCGCGCCTTCCGAGGTCGCCGCGATTGAGGGTTTCGATCAGGACACAGCCGCCGAGATTCAGGCCCGCGCGCATGATTATTTGGCCAAGGTCGAGGCCGAGCAGGACGTGCGGCGGCGAGAACTTGGCGTTTCCGACGAACTCAAGGAGGTCGCCGGGGTTACGACGGCGATGCTCGTCAAATTTGGCGAAAACGATATCAAGACGGTCGATGACCTCGCCGGCTGCGCGACGGACGATCTCGTTGGCTGGAGCGAACGCAAGGATGGCGAAACGGCCAAGCACCCCGGCATTCTTGACGCGTTCGAAATCTCGCGCGAGGAAGCGGAAGCCCTCATCATGACCGCGCGGGTCAAGGCGGGGTGGATCGAAGCCGTGCCCGGCCGCGCCGCGCAAGACCCGTTCGCGAACGAGTCTGGCGCATAGGAGCAAAGCATTTGGCCAGGCCCGCATTCCTCGACGCGGAAGTTTCGTCCGAGAGGGCCTGCATCATCACCCAAGCGAAAGGGTTGCCGCAGGACATGATTCGTTTCGTTGTCGGCCCAGGTGCGATTGTCGTGCCCGACATCAGACGAAAATTGCCGGGACGCGGCGTTTGGGTGACGGCGCAGGCCTGCCACGTGGCGGAAGCCGTCAAACGGCAGGCTTTCTCCCGCGGGTTTAAGACAATGGTCGTGGCTTCGGAGAATCTGGCAGCCGAGATCGAGGCTCTTTTGACGATGGACTGCTTGCAGGCGCTGTCGCTCGCCAGCAAGGCCGGTCAAAGCGTGCGCGGTTTTGCCAAGGTCGAGGAGGCAATTGCCTCGGGCGCCATCGCCGCGCTTGTCCACGCCGCGGATTGCGGCGCCGACGGGATGCGCAAACTCGGGCAGAGCCTGCGCCGACGTTATGGCGACGAGCGGGCGAGGCCGCGTATCGAACTGTTTCGATCCGGCCAATTGGATTTGGCATTGGGGCAGGCAAATGTGATACATGCGGCTTTGATCGAGGGACCGGCAAGCAAGGGATTTTTGCATCGCTGCCGGAAGTTGGCGCTTTATCGGTCCGGATCGCCAGGGGCGGAAAGCCTGGACCGTCCGTCCGGACCGGGATCGAATGCGGAATCGAATAGCCTGCCAGCCGAAACCGAATGGGCGGGAACGCAAGACTGATGAATGACACCAAGAATCCCGGTGACACGCTGAGCGTCGCTCCGGCCAAAACGCTAACGTTGAAGCGTCCGATCGAGGCTGGCATCGTGCGCCAGAGCTTTTCGCATGGACGCTCGAAAGCGGTGGTCGTCGAGAAGGTGAAGCGCCGCGCGATCGCGCCGGGCGAGGCGCATGCGCTTCGCGAGGCGAACTTGCCGCCGCCGCCCGCCGCCATCCCGCGCCCGCAGTCCCCCCCGGCACCCCCGCAAGCGCCGCCGCAGCGGACGTCGTCCGGGGTTATTTTGCGTTCGCTGACGGATGAGGAGCGCGAATCCCGGTCGCGCGCCCTTTCCGGGGCCCGTGAACGCGAGGTGGAAGAGCGTATGCGGGCTGAAACCGAGGCCAAGGCCCGCGAAGAACGAGAAGCCCGCGAACGAGACGAGCGCTTTGCCGCGGAAGCCCGCAAACGCGAGGAAGAGGCACGCCGAGCGCAAGACGCGGAAGTCAAGCGCCGCTCGGAAACCGAGGCCAAACGGCGTCTCGCCGGCGGCGAACCCGCTCCGGCGCTGGCGGTATCCGCCCTGCGCAAGGCACCAGCCTCCATGGCGAGGACTCCTTCGGGCCCTTCCCCCGCGCCAAAACAGTTTCCGGCCGGGGACGAGGAAGTCCCGCACCCTATTCGCCGGCCTGGAATGCCGCTGAAGACCGTTATTCCACGCCCTTCGCGGGGCGCCGGGGGGAAAAACCGCGGCCGCCTGACGGTGGCCAATGTCACCGGGGAAGAAGAAGAGCGCACGAGGTCCGTTGCCGCTTTCCGTCGCCGCGTTCAACGGCTCAAGGGTCATGTCAACGAGGCTAAAGAAAAGCTCGCGCGCGACGTGATCCTGCCCGAGACAATAACGATCCAGGAACTTGCCAGCCGCATGTCTGAGCGTGGCGTCGATGTCATCAAGCTTCTGATGAAGCAAGGCCAGATGGCGAAAATCACAGACGTGATCGATGCCGACACGGCGCAGCTCATCGCCGAAGAACTCGGTCACACCGTGAAACGGGTCGCCGAGGCCGATGTCGAAGAAGGGCTCTTTGATGCGCCGGACACCGGCGAACATCTCGTGCCGCGCCCTCCGGTCGTGACGATCATGGGTCATGTTGATCATGGCAAGACTTCGCTGCTCGATGCGATCCGTCACGCCAATGTCGTCTCCGGGGAGGCCGGCGGCATCACCCAGCACATTGGCGCTTATCAGATCGTCGCGCCGAACGGCTCGAAGGTAACGTTCATCGACACGCCCGGTCACGCGGCGTTCACCGCGATGCGCGCGCGCGGCGCCAAGGTCACGGACATTGTTGTTCTCGTCGTCGCCGCCGACGATGGCGTCATGCCGCAGACGGCGGAAGCGATCGCCCATGCGCGCGCCGCCAATGTTCCGATGATCGTTGCGATCAACAAGATCGACAAGCCCGACGCCAAACCAGAGCGCGTGCGCAGCGAATTGCTGCAACATGAAGTGCAGGTCGAATCGCTCGGCGGCGAGACGCTTGAGGTCGAAGTTTCGGCGACCAAGAAGATCAATCTCGATAAGCTGCTCGATCTGATCGCGCTGCAAGCCGAACTGCTCAACTTGCAAGCCAATCCGGCGCGCCCAACCGAAGGAACCGTCATCGAGGCGCGTCTCGACAAGGGCCGCGGTCCGGTGGCGACCGTGCTGGTCCAGCGTGGCACGCTCAAGGTGGGCGATCTCATCGTCGGCGGCTCGCAATGGGGCCGCGTGCGCGCCCTTCTCGACGACAAGGGCGAGAAG
>JBOHJU010000266.1:0-3900 GCA_050728755.1 Methylocella sp. | reverse complement strand
CGCGCTTGCGCAAATAGTCGGCGCGGGCGACGGAAGCTTGATGATCTCGGGCGCACATATGCCCCTCTGGACCTCTTCGCCAAACGCGGTTGAACGTGCAGAAAAATTTATGACCGAAGGGTGGTACAAGTGCGGAAATATGCTTACCCGTTTTTTGGCCGCGCGCCACTCCGGTTTTTTGAGAGAGATCGATTTCATGACTGCCGAGGAGTTAGATCTTGAGCCGATAGTGCGGGACTTTTGGCGTCCTGCCGGGGTAGGCTCTGGCGTGTGCACGGCGATTCCGTTCCCCACCGGCGAGACTTTGATGTTCATGTTTACGCGAGGGCTCGACCTGGAACCGGCCGACCGCGCGGCTCTCGAACAGCTCGACGCGTTGCGTCCCCATCTCGCCCGCAGCGCATTGATGTCGGCGCGCCTGCGGCTCGAACGGGCGCGCATCGCCAGCGAAACGCTTGCCGTTATGGGCCTGCCAGCACTCGTTCTTGACGAAAGAGGCAACGTCCTCGCCGCCAACTCTTTGATCGAAGCCCTGACCCGCTACATTCATTGGAGAGCGCAGGATCGCGTATCGCTGAAGGACAGAAGCGCCGACAAATTGTTGCGGGACGCGATCGCGGCCATTGATGTGGCGGGCGGCTCCGTGCGCTCTTTCCCGGTCCGCGACGCCGCCAATGATGCGATGATGGTCGCCCATGTCGTGCCCATCCGCTTGTCCGCGCGGGATATCTTCGTGCGCTGCGCCGCCGTGCTCGTCTTGACTCCTGTGACTCTGCCGCAAGCGCCCCCAGTCGAATTGGTGCAGTCCTTGTTCGATCTGACGCCCGCCGAGGCGCGCGTTGCCCGCGGTCTCGCCTCCGGAGAAACAGTCGAGGGCATCGCCTCTGCCCGGGGAGTCTCGCAAAATACAATCCGCGCGCATGTCCGCGGTGTTTTGGAAAAAACCGGCTGCAACCGCCAAGTCGACATCGTCGCGCTTCTGACCGCGATTTCCTCGACGCGGCTGACGCACCCGATCTAACACGACGTCATTTCAGAAAATCGAAAAAAACTTACGCGCCTTATCAAAACTGATGAGGCGCACGCCATGTTTTCCTCATATCCCGCAATTCTCGACTCCGGACACACCGTCCAATCCCTGGTTCATCTGGGGTTGTAAATATGGAGAAAAGTTCATGTTCCTGCGAAGTGAAGAGACTAGTCAGCCGTCTCTCGTTGTGGCCGAGGGCGCGACGTTCACGTTGAGCGCGCACCACGCTCACGAGCACCCCAACCTGATCACCAACTTGCGCCCGCGCACGACCGCGGCCTTGCTTGTCGCAGCCGGCCGTCCACCGGCGATGCCACCTCGACTGTCGGACGCTGGTGCGTTCGAGCACATCGAGAAGACCGAGGGCCTAGTGAACCTACACGGCCCCGATGATGTGGGGCGCGTGGCGGGATATTCGGTGCCATTCCTGTCGCGTCTCTTCGATGTGCTTGACCCTGATATCCATCGCACGCCACCACCGACCGTGCAATGGCACAGGCCGGCCCACGAAGTCGGTGTCCATCCGTGCGGTTGCGGCGATCGTTTATCCCAGCTGGATCCGGCTACGGCGGCCCATGATCGCCTGCAGAAGCGGGCTCGAGATTTCCGCCAACTTATCACCGCGCCTGTCCCGGATTTTCTGATCGAGCTTAAGGTTTTTACCTGGGCGCTAAATGTCCATGACATCATCGTGGAAAGGAATGCAACTCTGGTACTCGACGACAGCGTCGCCTTCCTGCTCGTTCGCAACTTCCTCTGCTACCAGGGTTCCCGGATCGTGCAGAAATCTCGCTACCTGACGGCCGATATCATCGGCGTCCTGCGGGGCAGCATTCAGTCCGATTTCGAGCTCTTCACGGTAGTTAATGCGGTCTTGAAGGTCAACATGGCCAAGCTTAAGCTAGCCGCGCCGACCAAGCCCTGACCCACAAATTGCTTCCAATCTACTCAGGAGAATAGTCATGACAACTGGAACTGAATGGGATGTAAGTGGCGCCGTTGGCGCTGATGCATCCGATACGACGCCGGACGGTGGGTCAATGCCGAGGGCGGCGGATGGGCGGAACGCTGATTGCTCTTTCTTTGGCGATAGCCAAGCGACGCCCGGGCAGGAGGGCCAACAGGGTGGCCAAGGCGGACAGGGCAATCCCGGCAGTCCCGGCTTCCCAGCAAAGAGCCTATTCCTAACCGTCTCCACTTTTGAAGGGGGGACTACCTTCAACGCCGTAGGCGGCCGGGGCGGTCGGGGCGGCAGTGGCGGCAACGGTGGCAACGGTGGCGATGGTGGCAATGGTGCCGATGGCGGAGGTTGTGAAAATGGGTCGGACGGGGGCGCAGGCGGCAAGGGCGGTCAAGCCGGAGATGGCGGGAACGGTGGACCTGGTGGGGCTGGCGGAATAATCCAGCTATATTACAAGGCCTACAACATTGGCAACGTGAATGCGCCCGTCGATGGCGGCGCCGGCGGTCCGAACGGTGTGCGCGGCCGGCCGGGAAACGGGGGTGTCGGTGGCATCGGTGGTCATGGCGGCTGCTGGTTGGGTTGTGAGCTCAACGGCAAGAACGGCGCACAGTTCGGGCCTGGCGATCAAGGGCGCGACGGTGCGCCTGGCCCCAAGGGCAGGGACGGTTCGTTTGCACTCAGCGCACTCGTCTAATTACAGCATTGCCATTAAAAAAGTGGCTCGACTTTCTCGATAGCGGGCCGTCTTCGCGTGGCTCGACGCGGCGAACCGCCATTCTCGATCTCGATCTCAAGAACCAAGAACTTCAATGGAGCAAAGAGTTCAAGCCCGCTACCAGTAACTGTAACCTCCTAAAGCACCTGTTTGACGGGCCGGGCGTGGTGATTGGCAAGCCGCGACCGGGTGATCCAGCCGATCTCAAGGATCGATTTGCCGAGGTCATGCGCGAACTAAGTGTCGCAGAATCGAATCACGTAAAGTTAGCTGAACTCGTAGAAACATCTCGCCCGGAACTGGCGGCAGCACTACGATCCTTGGGGCAGCGAAGTCTGTAGCAAGCCCGATCTAGGCGTTTGGTCCCGGGGAGACGTGACGCTAAGCTGAGCCGTGAGGCAGAGGAAGCGTTATGGCAGACATCCTTTATGGGGGCGCCCGAACAACGCCGCGAGTTCGAGTCGAACTCCAAGCGACGCGTGGGACGGGCGTGCCCTAGGCCCCTCTACTCCCGCCCCTCCCCCGCTTCCCAAAGCGCTTCGAGGCCCACGCGATAGGTTGGAAAGGCGAGTTTTACGCCTAGCTCGTCTTTCAGCTTGCGGTTCGACGCCCGTTTGTTCTCGGCATAAAAGCTTCTCGTCATGGGAGAGAGATCGGCGGTTTCGACATCCTGCTCGGGCGGCGGCTCGATTCCCGTCAGCATCGCCGCGTATGTGATGACATCCTGCGGCGGCGCCGGCGCGTCGTCGCTTACGTTAAAGACATCGCCGGAACCCTTGTGAGCGATGGCGGCATCGATGGCGCGGCAAATGTCCTCGACATGGATGCGATTAAAAACCTGACCCCTCTTCACGATGCGCTTCGCGGTGCCTGCCTTGAGATTGAGGAGCACGTTGCGGCCGGGGCCGTAAATACCTGCTAGGCGCAGGATGTAGACCTTTTTGTCATTCTCCTTGCCGATCGCGGTCCACGATTTCTCGACTGTAAGCCGCGCCAGCGACCGCTCCGAGGACGCCGCCGGAATCGTTTTTTCATCGACCCATTCGCCGCGCGCGTCGCCATAGACGCCGATCGTCGAGAGATAGACGATTGTCTGCTGGCGGCGGAGAGAAGCGATGCGGTAGCCAAACCACGCCAGAACGGGATCGGACGAGACGCCGGGCGGGACTGAGACGAGGATTACATCGGCGG
>JBOHJU010000265.1:0-3924 GCA_050728755.1 Methylocella sp. | reverse complement strand
AACAAAGTCTCGAGCGAACGCTTGTCGCGTCGATCGGGCCGGTGTGCAGCGCCGCGCTCCGCAAGCTCGCGGTGAGGGTCGATATCGAAGCAAAACCGCCGAAGCTCGGGCCATTCATCGACGCGATTGACGCAGCGCTTTCCGCCCCACAGGGATTGGGCAAAAATTAGCGCGAGAGGCGCGGCGAAAAATTCCGGCAATGGCCGCCGGGGACCTCACGGGGTTCTGCATGGTGGCGCCGCGCGAAAGGGCGTTGGTTCGGGGGAGTTTTATATCGCGCCGTCAAGACGACGGCAAAGCACGGGCTGGCGGCGGCAAACAAGTTCGGCTAAGCGGGTCCTGTCCGGTGCGCCGGTTTCGCCGCTTCGGGGGCAAGGATGTCACGCGCGTTAATCTTGCTCGGACTGATTCTGGTCGCGGCCGGCCTGTTGTGGTCGTGGATCGGCAGGCTTGGGCTCGGGCGTCTCCCAGGTGACATTATCGTCGAACGCTCGAACTTCACTCTTTATATCCCGATCGCCACCGGGCTCCTGATCAGCGTGGTGGTGACGCTGTTGTTGTGGCTCGTCAATCGATGGTTCTAGGAAGGATCCGCTTAGAGTTTGATGCAGAAAGCTTTGGCAACGGCCGGGGGAAATTATCTCTCTGTTTCCGGAAACCCTCGGCTCGAATACCCGATTGAATGTTTTCAAATTTATGAATGGATTAATATACCTTCGGCGCCGTCCGAGCGAAGCGCAACAAGGGCATTTGATGCGCTTCGCTCAGGGCATCCGGCGGTTCAAGCGCGGCAACTGGCTTCCGTGATCGCCAAAGGGCGACATCCTCGACCGTTTGCCGGCTGACGTTCCATCGCCGCCTTTCTTCGGCCAGACTTGCGCAGTCATAAAGCCCGCCTCGAGGCAGGCGGTCCACCGCAGGTCATTGCTCCGCGAATGCGCCGCCGAAGGGCTTTTCATGCTCAGGCGTTTCTGTTCGAGGTTTGTCCCGGCCGCCGTTTTCGTGGCCGTTCTCAAAGGCGCCGCGGCGGCGCATCCGCACGTATGGGTAACGGCCCGTGCACAAGTCGTTTTCGACGCAAATGGCGAGATCGACGCCATCCGCCACGCGTGGACATTTGACGAGATGTATTCGGCTTTCGTGACGGAAGGGCAGGGAACGAACGGCCAGCTCTTGACCAAGGAAGACTTGGCCCCGCTAGCCAAGACCAACGTCGAATCTCTTGCCGAATTCGACTATTTCACCTACGCCAAAGAGGCAAGCCAGAAGGTTGAATTCGGGACGCCCACCAATTATTCGCTGGAGCAGCAGCAGGACAAACTCGTGATTCTGCGGTTTACGCTTCCGTTGAAAACGCCTGCGAGCGCATCAAAAGCCTTCTCTTTTCAAATCTACGATCCAACCTATTTCGTGGATTTCGAGATGGATAAGCAGGATCCGGTCACCCTGGCCGGCGCGCCAAAAGGATGCTCGGTCAATGTACTTGGAGCAAACCCGTTGGAGACCGCAGATGCGAAGAAACTTTCCGAGTCCTTTTTCAGCGGCATGTCGCCGGGCTTTAATTTCGGGGTCAAGCTCGCGTCGCGGGTCATCGTCGCTTGTCCGTGAGGCCTCGTTGAACTCAATCGCGTTTTCTTTCGCGGCGGTTTGGCGGGGTGCGGGACAAGCCCTTGCCGCCGCACGGCCGGTCTTGCCCCTCGCATTGCTCTTAGTGATCGTCTTGCTGCCTTGCCATTCCCTGGGGCAGGGCGTGCATCATCCGTTCGCGGTTGGGGCGAATGAGGGTTCCGCCGGCGGCGCGCACGGTGCAATCGTGGGCTGGATTCTAGTGCAGGAGGCGGGCTTTTATCGCCTGTTAAGCGGGGCCATTCGCGCCGCCAAACAAAGCGGCACCGCCGCCTGGGGTCTGGCGGGGTTAAGTCTCGCTTACGGGATTTTTCATGCCGCGGGCCCTGGCCACGGAAAAATGGTGATTGCTTCCTATATGCTCGCCAATGAGCGCGCCTTGCGGCGGGGTCTCGCAATTGCCTTTGGCGCCGCGTTCGTGCAAGGCTTTAGCGCGATCGCCATCATCGGCACCGGCGCCCTCGTCTTCCAGACTACGGCGAGGCACATGACAGAGGCCGCGAATGCGGTCGAGATCGCGAGCTATGCCGGCATAGCGGTTCTCGGCGGCGCTTTGGTCTACGTGAAAGGCGGCGCGCTTCTTGCCGCGTGGCGCGCGGCCCCCGCCATAGCCGGGGGCGACGAACCGACCCCCGTTTTCGCGGCCGACGATTGCGCCGGGAACCATGTCCACGGCCCGGGATGTGCCCATCTCCATGCGCCGGATCCGCGCGCGCTCGGGGCCGGATTTTCGTGGAAACGCGCCCTGTTGACGATGATGGCGGCCGGATCGCGCCCATGCTCGGGCGCGTTACTCGTGCTTGTCTTCGCCTTAGCGCAGGGGATTTTTCCGGCCGGAGTTTTTGCCGTCGCGGCGATGTCGCTTGGCACCGCGATCACCACGGCGGCGCTCGCCAGCGCGGCTGTCCTCGCCAAGACCGCGGCGTTCAAATATTCTAAAGCGGGTTCCGTGCAGGCCCTAATCTCGGGACGCCTGTTCGAGGCCGGCGCCGCCCTCGCGGTATTGGGAGTTGGGCTGGTTTTGCTGTTCACGGCCGTCGCGGGCGGCACCGCGGCCAATTGAGGCTCTTCCCGCCACCGTCCTCGATGCCCGCGTAAAATACGCGTTGTCAAAACGCGAAAACGTCCCAATCGAGACCGTCCGCGAAAATCGGGTGGAGGATTGCGGCAAAACGGCCTAAGGGCATTTTCATGTTTTCGCGCAAATCGATAGCCCCCTTTCGCGCCAAGGAATTCAAGCGGTGACGGATCAAGCTCCGCCCGGCGCCGCATCGACGGTTGCCATTATCGGCGGCGGTCAGGCGGGGGCCGAGGCCGCGACGCTTCTCCGGCAAAACCGCTTTGAGGGCCGCATCGTTCTCGTCGGCGAGGAGGACACTCTTCCCTATACGCGCCCGCCTTTGTCGAAGGCATTTCTCGCGCGCGAAATCGGCAAGGACGCGTTGATCTACAGGGCCTCGGTTGCCTATGAGAAAGCCAGGGTGGAGATGCGGCTCGGTGTCCGCGTCTCGGCGATCGACCGCCATGCGAAGACCCTCTTGATCGAGCGCTGCGCGCCGCTCCACTACGATAAGTTGGTGCTCGCAACCGGGGGCCGCGCCCGCGAATTGGCGGTGCCCGGCGCCGGTTTGCGCGATATTTTTTACCTGCGCACGATTGCCGATGTCGAGGCGTTGCAGCCGCTGATGGAGGCCCCCCGGCGTCTCGTGATCGTCGGCGGCGGTTATATCGGGCTTGAAGCCGCCGCCGTCGCGGTTAAGCGCGGGCTTGCCGTAACCGTGCTCGAAGCGGCGCCGCGCGTGCTGGCGCGCGTCACCGCGCCCGCTCTGTCGAAATTCTATGAGCGCATCCATCGCGAAGCCGGAGTCGACATTTGCACTGGGGTCATGGTCAGCGGGTTCACCGCCGGTGGCGAGGATGGCAGGGTGGGTGCGGTCGCATGCGCCGGCGGTCAATCGTTTGCCGCTGATTTTGTGTTGATCGGCATCGGTCTCGTTCCCAACGTCGAACTAGCAGAACAAGCCGGGCTCGGCGTTGACGACGGGATTGTCGTCGATGCGGCGAGCCGCACGGGCGACCCCGATATTTATGCGATCGGCGACTGCGCGATGCATGCGCATCATGGCTTTCTACGGCGGAAAATACGCCTCGAATCGGTTCCAAACGCGCTGGAACAGGCCCGCGCGGCCGCCGCAGCGATCACCGGGCGGCCAATTCCCGCCGCCGCCGCCCCCTGGTTTTGGTCCGACCAATATGATCTCAAATTGCAGATGGCCGGCGTCTCCGATGGCTATGAGG
>JBOHJU010000264.1:0-3933 GCA_050728755.1 Methylocella sp. | reverse complement strand
CGCGCGCGGAGAGATTTTGGTTCCGAAGGGATTGCGTCCAACCGAGGCGGGACAGGATTTTCCATATCAGGTCATCTTCAGTTTGGCTTTCGTTCGGCGTTTGCGCCGTAGGGAAGCGATCGAAAATCTGCTTGAAATCGCGCGCAAGCGAATCCAACGCGCCGTCATCCACCGCAGACCAATCGGGCAGTTTAGCAATTGTTTCCTGAAGGAAATCATTCGAAAACAGGCTGCCTTGAAAGGCCGGACCGGTCATGTCCCAGATATCTCGACTGTCGAACAGGGCCGTCTCTTTGACGAAACGGCTAGGATGAGACGGATACTTCATAGGTGACACTCAAAGTCCACGCGTTAATGCGGGTTACGCACAATGTGGACGCTATCTGGCATCCTTGGGCAAAGGACCTCATGCGAGTAAGGGCGTGGGTCGTTCCACCCTCACCTCGAAAACTGCTTATATTTCAGCCGGTGCGGAATGACGCTGTCTAGCCCCAAGCGGCGTTTCTTGTCTTCCTCATAGGCGGCGAAATTGCCCTCGAACCATTCGACATGGCTGTCGCCTTCGAAGGCGAGCATATGGGTCGCAATGCGATCCAAGAAGAAGCGGTCGTGCGAGATGATGACCGCGCAGCCCGCGAAATCCAACAAGGCCTCTTCGAGAGCGCGCAGCGTGTCGACGTCGAGATCGTTGGTCGGCTCGTCGAGCAAAAGAACATTGGCGCCCAATTTCAGCATTTTGGCGAGATGCACGCGGTTGCGCTCGCCGCCCGAGAGCTGGCCGGCTTTCTTTTGCTGATCGGCGCCCTTGAAATTGAAGGCCGACGTATAGGCGCGCGAATTGACCTCGCGCCTGCCGAGGTAGATGACTTCATCGCCGCCGGAGATCTCCTCCCACACGGTCTTGTTGGCGTCGAGCGCGTCGCGCGATTGATCGACATAGCCGAGGTGCACCGATTCGCCGATTGCAATTGTGCCGGAATCCGGCTTCACCTCACCGATAATCATCCGGAACAACGTGGTTTTTCCGGCGCCGTTCGAGCCGATTACGCCGACGATGCCGCCGGGCGGCAATTTGAACGAAAGATCGTCGATGAGCAGCGTGTCGCCGAAACCCTTCGTGAGATGCGAAAATTCAATGACGTTGTTGCCGAGCCGCTCGGCGGCCGGAATGACGATCTGCGCCGCCGCTGCTGCCTTGTCGTTCTGCTTGGCGACGAGATCCTCGTAGCGCTGGATACGGGCCTTGGATTTGGCCTGGCGCGCCTTTGGGCTTGCCGCGATCCATTCCCCCTCGGCTTCGAGCTGGCGCCGCCGCGCCTCCTCCTCGCGGCCTACCTCAGCAAGCCGTTTCTGCTTTTGTTGCAACCAGGCGGAATAATTGCCCTCGTAGGGGATGCCGCGGCCGCGATCGAGCTCGAGAATCCACCCCGTTACATTGTCGAGAAAATAGCGGTCGTGGGTGACGATCAGGATCGCGCCGGGATAAGCGCGCAGGTGGCCCTCAAGCCAGTTGACAGTCTCCGCGTCGAGATGGTTGGTCGGCTCGTCGAGGAGCAAAAGCTCCGGCTGTTCGAGAAGCAGCCGGCACAGCGCGACGCGGCGCCTTTCGCCGCCGGACAGTATTCCGGCCGCCGAACCGCCGGGCGGGCAGCCGAGCGTGTCCATCGCCTGATCGACCCGCGCATCGAGGTCCCAAAGGCCTGCAGCCTCGATCTTGTCCTGCAATCTGGCCATTTCATCGGCGGTTAGGTCGGAATAGTTCATCGCGAGCTCATTGTAGCGGTCGAGGATTGCTTTCTTCTCAGCCACGCCCTGCATCACATTGCCGCGCACGTCGAGAGTTTCGTCGAGGCGCGGCTCCTGCGGCAGATAGCCGGCGCGGGCGCCTTCGGCGACGAAACCCTCGCCCGAAAACTCCTTGTCGATCCCGGCCATGATCCGCAAAAGCGTCGATTTCCCCGCCCCGTTGACTCCGAGCACACCGATCTTGGCGTCGGGATAGAACGAAAGGTTGATATTTTCCAAAACCTTTTTTCCGCCTGGGTAGGTCTTGCCGAGACCTTGCATGTGATAAATGAATTGCCGCGCCATGGAGTTAGACTCTCCGCCCGAAACTCTAAGAGCCTGTCTCAAAAGCTTGCGCAGAGCCTCAGCCATCACCCTGAGCGCAAGGAAGCCCGAGGTTCCATTGCGAGCGTAGCGATTCGCAACGCGAACGCAATGGACGCGGGCGACTGGAGAGAAGCCCGAAGGGCTGTCTCGTCCTTCGATAAACTCAGGATGAGGCGAGGGCGCCTTGGGGGCCGGTGCGGCCCGCACCCTTCTAGGCGGCCTTTCAGGCCTTCTCAGGTGTGGGCGAGGCTTTTGAGACAGGCTCTGAGTCGGGAAGGGTTTAGCCGCCTGGCGCGGGACGGTCCAGGCCGCTCGTCGAAACACGGCGTCCTCACGCAAGAAAAGTTTGCGGCCCCGGCGGCGGCATAGGGGCCGCCACGTTGCACGAAGATGCGCGCAACGCAAAAAATGCGCGATCCCGGCGCGACGCGGCCTTCGCCCGAAATGCCGTGAACGAGGTCCGGTTGACCTCGTTTTCGAGCCGCCATTCAGCGGTGGCCCGTCCGCCCGCCGATATTTTCTTGAAGCGCAGTCTCAGGAGGCGACAAAAAGGCGTCGAACCGCGCCTGGACGATAGCGTAGCATTCGCACGATGCCTTTTCCAGACCCGGACGATCGAAGACTTGCATCGTGCCCCGGCTGTAGCCGATGAGACCGGCGGCCTGCATCGCTTGCGCGGCAAGCGTCACCGATTTCCGGTCGACCCCTAACATGTGAGCCAAAAATTCATGCGTGTAGGACAGCTGCGCGCGGCCGGCGCGATCATGCATCATGAGGAGCCACCGGCACAATCTCTGTTCGATCGTATGCCTGGCATTACACGCGGCGGTCTGCTGAATCTGCGCCAGCTGCGTCTCCGAATAACTTACCAGGAGATTGCGCACGTGTTCGCTGCGCTCGAACTCCCCTCGCACAACCTCGATCGGAACCCGCATCAAAGCACCTTCCAATTGCACGAGGCATTGATTGAAGGAGACCCGGCTATACATGGCCGCGAAGAGGCCAAAGGCGCCTTCGTTCCCAATGTTTGCCGTCTCGACGGAGTTGCCGTTCTCCAAACCCGTCAACAGCGAGAGAACGGCGCCCCTCGGGAAGTAGGCGTGTTCAAGGAAGCCGCCCGCCTTGCATATAAGGGCACCGAGCTTGCATCTGACCGGTTCAATGTGGGGTGCGATCCGCGCACGGCTGGCGGCCGGAAACGCCCCAAGCAAACGATTGGGGACCTCGTAGGGGCCGACCATCGGTGCGGTCGGGGGAGCGTCAGGAGGTAAAAATGGCGGCACGGAAGGCGCAGGCAAAACCTGCCGGCAAGCGCATTAATGGCGCGGCCAAGGATGGCGCGTCCAAGAATGGCGCAATCGATGAAATCGCCCCGGCAATCAATACCATTCAAGCTTTCGCGCGCGAGATCGCGCAAATGTCCGGGCAGGCGCTTGACCACTCAACTCAGCACATAGAAAAGCTTCGCAAGGCGCAGAGCCTGGAAGAGGCTGCGGCGATCCAGGCGGATTTTCTGAAAGAGTCCATGGAAGGCGCGGTCCAACACACAAGAAAGTACATCGCAATGCTGGCGACCTTCCCGCACGAGCTGATTCATCCAGTGAACGTGGCGGTTGAGAGGGCTGAGGCAGCCAGGCACGCCGTTGCGGCGAAGATCAGGCGGCTTTCCGAACTTGCTGATAATAATAATGCCTGAGTGTCCGTCCGAAAAGAAGTTGAATCTGCTGAATCATTTGTGATTCAAGGGTGGCGGCCTGATTCGAGGAGGGGCCGCCGATGTGGACGATCGCAAACCGCCCGAAATACAATCGTGACAATCTC
>JBOHJU010000263.1:0-3943 GCA_050728755.1 Methylocella sp. | reverse complement strand
GCCGAGCCGGCATCGGCCGGCGCGGCCGAGCCGGCGCTCGCGGCTCTGCGCCGCGACTTCGCCATGCGGCAAGAGACGTTGGGCGAAGACTTCTGGTCCTCCGCACTGACCCATTTTCGCAATTTGCATGCCTTCGAAGCCTGGGAAACGCATGGCGATTGGGTCAGGGCGACGGATCCGGAGTTCGGGCCGGGGGTGAAAGAGCGATTTCAATTCGCCGCGGCCGTCAGCCGCGAATCGAAACGAGAGGCGGACGCGTTCAGACGAGAGGCGCGCGAGAAGATCGACGATCTCCTCGGCGCCTCGGCGTGCTTCGTCGTCCCCACGACGCCTTTCGCGGCGCCGCTTCTGAACGCGGATGCGGCCGAATTGGAAACCAAGCGCCAGCAAATGGTGCGAATATTCCTGCTCGCGAGCTTCTTCGGCCTGCCGCAGATCAGCATTCCCCTGAAGACCTCTGGCGCCCCCTTGGCCTTGTCGCTCGCCGGGCGGCGCTGGTCGGATCGAAGCTTGCTCAAACTCGCGCGGCGTCTCGCGACGTGGCTCTAGCGAGGACGCCGATGAGCCGCACTTGGAATAGCACATAACGGCGCGCCGCCGCTCCGCGCTCATATTCGCGCCAATCGTACCAAAATGTTTCACGTGAAACATTTTGGTACGATTGGGGCCCAAAATCTGACAAGGCCTCATACATCTTGCGGCCTTGAAACGAGTGCGGTCGCGCGGAAATCTGGTAATTTTGGGCAGGGCGGGTGACCGGCTGCCGGTCCCCTGTCATGTTTTGGCCGCAATGGCTTTCACCTAGCCGCCCAATTACCGCTTACAACCCTACTCATACAAATATTGCTGAAAACCAACGAACGTCTCGCGGATAACCCGCACGCCGCCGAGCGCGGCGGCGGCATCGTTGATTGAGTGATATTTTAACTCAAGCAGCTTGCCCAGCTTGTCCTGATCAAGCTCTTCCACGCCCTGCTTGATGTACTGCGACAACACAAAATCCAAGAATGCCTGCAGCTTGCTATCGTAGCGAGCGACGATGCCGGCACGCCTTGACGTCACCCGCTCTTCCCGCGTGATCGGTGCAAGCGCAAACGCGATGTAGGCAAGAACATCGAAGAGGTCGCTCTTCTCGGCGTCAATCAACTTTCGCATTTCGGTCAACTGCTCACCGCCAAAGCCCTTTTCCGAAAGGCTCCGCAAAAGCGCCGTGCGCGTATCCGGCCGGCTCCAGAGGCGGCGTAACTCGTCTTCATCCTTGAAAAACTCCGGCAGTTCGCCGAACAGGCGCTCGATGAACTGAGCCGCCGACATTGGCCTGCCGTTCACGCTCCAAAACGCCGTCGCCATCATGTGCTGGATAGTGCGCTCCTTGCCGTCCGCTAGCCTGATCTTGATCTTTCGCGGTGGTCCAGGCTCGTCGTCTCCGCCCGTGGGTCCTTTGTCTTCATCGGCGGCGGTTGGCGCCGTGTCTTCGGCTCCGCCTCTCGGACGCGCCGGGACAGGTTCGATAGGCTCGCCATCCCATTCCGGATCATTGAAATGCTCGTAAGCCTTCACAAAATCATAGATCGTGAAATAGTCCTTGCCGTCGAAGAGCCGCGTTCCGCGCCCGATGATTTGCTTGAATTCGATCATCGAATTGATGGGCCGCATCAAGACGATGTTGCGGATATTGCGGGCGTCGACGCCGGTTGAAAGTTTTTGCGATGTCGTGAGGATAGTCGGAATCGTTTTTTCATTGTCCTGAAAAGTCCGAAGATGCTGGTCGCCAAGCGCGCCGTCATTGGCCGTGACGCGCACGCAATAATTCGGCTCCTTGCTGGACTTCATCTGATTGACCAAATCGCGAACGGCAAGCGCATGTTCCTGCGTGGCGCAAAACACGATCGTCTTCTGCCCTTGGTCGATCGCATCCATGAACAATTTTACACGGTATTTCTCGCGCTCCTTGATCTCGATGACCCGATTGAAATCGTCCTCAATGTAGCGCCTGCCTTCCTCCGCCACGCCCTCGATCAGATAATCATCGGAGGTGTAGACGTAATCATCGAGCGTGGTGGCGATCTGCCGCACCTTGAACGGGGTCAAAAAGCCGTCGTTGATCCCTTCCTTCAGGGAGTAGATGTAAACGGGGTCGCCGAAATAGGCATAGGTGTCCGCATTGGCCTGGCGCTTGGGGGTCGCGGTCAGGCCGAGCTGCACGGCGGGTGAGAAATATTCAAGGATGCCGCGCCAATTGCCTTCATCGTTGGCGCCTCCGCGATGGCATTCGTCGATGACGATGAAATCGAAGAAGTCGGGCGGATAGTCGCCAAAACTTGGCGCGGAATTCCCAGCCGCATCCCGCCCGCTCATAAAAGTCTGAAAGATCGTGAAAAAGATGCTGGCGTTTTTGGGCACGCGCCCCCTCTTGCGGATCTCGTCGGGGTCGATCCGCACGAGGGCGTCGTCCGGGAAGGCGGAAAAGGCGTTGTAGGCCTGATCGGCAAGGATGTTGCGGTCGGCAAGAAACAGAATGCGCGGCCTCCGGCTTGGCTCGCCGCTCAGGTTCCATCGGCTCTTAAAAAGCTTCCAGGACAGTTGAAAGGCAATAAGCGTCTTGCCCGTGCCGGTGGCGAGCGTCAGCAAGATGCGCTTTCTGCCATCGGCTATGGCCTCAAGCGCGTTTTCAATAGCGTTGTGCTGATAATAGCGCGCCTGCCAAGTTCCGCCTTTATCCTCGAAGGGCGCTTCGGAGAAGCGATCCCGCCACGTGTTTTGTTGGGAGAAAATCTGGTTCCAAAGGTCTTCCGGGCTCGGGTAGACGGCGACATATCGCTCGTCTCCGGTCTCCATGTCGATTTGATAGATGCCGTCGCCGTTGGTCGAATAGGCGAAGCGGGCCTGCAACTTGCCGGCGTATTCCTTGGCTTGCGCAACGCCTTCGGTATCGGGCAGGCCGCGCCGCTTGGCCTCGATCACGGCGAGCTTGTGGTTGCGGTAGGTCAACACATAGTCGGCGATGTCTTGGCTAGCACGTTTTCCCGCGCCTAGCAGCCGCCCGAGAGTGATAACCTCGCGGTGCACCCGGCTCGCCTCGACCACGCCCCAGCCCGCGGCTTTTAGCGCAGGGTCAATCAGCTCTGCCCGAGTCTCGGCTTCATTCATGCCACCGCCTCGCTCAAAGCTTTCTCCGGCGCCGATGTGAGTTCACCGGCAAATGCTTTTTGGAGGATGGCTTGTTTCAGCTCGGCGAGAGCCGCAAGCTTTTGCTGGTAGATCGCTTCAAGCCGCTTTGATTCAGCGTCAATTGCATCAATCTTTTTGACGATAACTGGTTGCTCCGCAAGTGGCGGTAGATTGATAGGCAATCCTGAAAGGGCCTGCTGATTTAGGCTGCTGATATTCGCGCCATCACCGCTTTCGATGAGCCTTTCCCGAGAAGTCTTCGATTTCAGAAAATGAACCAGATACGCGGGGTTTGTGTCATTCGAGCGAACACGAATCCGAATCGTAAAGCCAGAATGAGATGTTTTTTTTGGAACGCCGTCGGCCAGTATGCAGCGCCCAATCAGTTGCTTGTTACCGTTAGAACGAACTGTCAAAATATCTCCACTTTGGAGCTCGTAGTCAGTACCAAGCTGACCATCAATTCGGACGGTTTCCAGCTTACTTACTGGGACGAAGAAATCATTTTGGAAATCTTTTACGCCAACAATTTTAATCAATTCGCCCTTGCTATTCTTGGTGAAATTCAAACCGTTCTTGAATGTCGCTATGTCTCCCAGCTTCTTCTCCACCCATCCTTCGCCCTTCTGGGTGAAGACGGAATTCAGATAGATTTCGAACAGCTCGCGGGCGTTGGCGAGGTTCTTCTCGGCGTTGGCGACCGCCGCCGCGATCCCCTCGAACGTTTCATCGAGAATGGCGACAATGCGCCTTTGTTCGGGAAGGGGAGGAA
>JBOHJU010000262.1:0-3967 GCA_050728755.1 Methylocella sp. | reverse complement strand
GTCGTATCAAGAGGCGTGGCTCAAATCGGTGAACGCCGCGATGAAAGCGACGGAAAAGGCAAACTAAACCGCTGCTGAAACGTTGGTAGCTTGCGAGCTCGAAGCGTCGCTATACAACGCCGGTGTTGACACCCTGAGAGAGCTTCTTGCGCAAGCGGCCGGCTAAGTGAAAGCCTTGCTTATCGTAGGGCAGATCGTAGGGCAGAATCCAGGCCTTGAATTCACGCGTTTTCTCGTGCGCGGCGGAGAAAGCGCCTTGCCCCGCCATTTTCCGGCGCCTTGTCTCGCGGTAATCGGCTTTTCTTGCGTTGATTGGAGCGAGGCCGGCGCCGGTGGCGGCCGGCGAGACCGTTTTGTAACTTTTCCAGCTTGCCCGCGGATACCCGAGCTTCGCGGTGATGAGAACGCCGCCGCCGCGGTTGGCCGGCCGGTCCCGCAAAACCCGGCGGCGCGAACCCCGACTGTTGCTAGTATGCGGCAAGGCTCCGCGCCAGTCGAATGATTTTTTTGCGCCGGACATGATGAAAATGCGTTACCCGACTACACTTCAGGGTTCATTTGCCTTACCCGTTTTTCCCACCCGTTCCCGGTGCCCCCGCCGCCACGGAATACTCTGGAAAGCTAATTTGCTTTGTCTTTGATCACCAACCTCCTGTTCGAAGCCCGCGCCGCGGCGCAGGCCCTCATCGAGCTGGCGACGGGCCCGCGTGTTCGTCTCGGGGTTACCGGACTGTCGCGCGCGGGCAAGACGATCTTCATCACTGCGCTTGTCGATAATCTGATCAAGGCGGCAAGCCCGGCCTTCCGCGGCAGGAAAAATCCCATGCCCGTGTTCCGCGTTCAGGCCGAGGGCCGGCTGATCAGCGGCATGCTCGAGCCGCAACCCGACGATGCCGTGCCTCGCTTCGCCTATGAGGATCACATTGCCGCTCTGACCGGTCCCAAAGGCCGTCCCGGGGAACGCCATTGGCCGCAATCGACAAGGCGCATTTCCGAGCTGCGGCTGTGCCTTGTTTTCGACCCAAAAATCGGCCAACGGCCGGGGCACCAATCGCTGACCATCGACATCGTCGATTATCCCGGCGAATGGCTGCTCGATTTGCCGCTGCTTGGCAAATCCTTTGGGCAATGGTCGCGCGAAGCCTTTAGTGCCTCGTCAGTCGCCGCAAGGGCGCCGCTTGCGGCGAAATGGCGCGCGCTTGCCGCGAGCACCGATCCGCGCGCCAAGGCCGATGAAGAGCGGGTGCGCCGGCAGGCCGAACTCTTCACCAATTATCTGCGCGCTTGCCGTGCCGAAGAAAATCATTTTTCGAGCCTGCCGCCGGGCCGTTTTCTGATGCCGGGAGATCTTGACGGCTCTCCTGCCCTTACTTTCGTGCCGCTCGCCGTCGAAGAAGGCCAAATCTATCCGCCGGGCTCGCTCGCGACGATGATGGAACGGCGTTACGAGGCCTATAAGACGCATGTCGTCACGCCGTTTTTTCGCGACCATTTCGCCAGGCTTGACCGCCAGATCGTCCTCGTCGACGCGCTTGCCGCATTGAACGCGGGACCGGCCGCGATGCGCGACCTCGAAACCGCCCTGACCGATGTTCTCGCCGCGTTTCGCGTCGGGCGCGGCAATCTGTTGTCGGCCTTGTTCCGGCCGAAGATCGACAAGATTCTGTTCGCCGCGGCAAAGGCCGATCATTTGCACCACACAAGCCACGACCGGCTCGAGGCGATTTTGCGGCATCTCACCAAACGAGCCATCGCCCGCGTCGAATCGGTTGGCGCCGAGGTCGATGTCATCGCGCTCGCGGCGGTTAGGGCAACGCGCGAGGGCATGGTCGGCGCCTCCAATGAGCCCACGCTTGAAGCCGTCATCGGCACGCCGCTCGAAGGCGAGCGGATCGGGGACGAGATTTTCGACGGCCAGGCGGAGGCGGCGATTTATCCTGGCGAACTCCCGAATGATCCCAGCGCGGTGTTTCGCGACGCTCCGCGCAAGGAGCCCGATGAAATCGACTACCGCTTTGTCCGTTTCCGCCCTCCCGTCCCGGTCCGGGCAGAGGATGACTCGCTGCTGCCGCCGCCGCATATACGGCTCGACCGCGCGTTGCAGTTTCTCCTTGGCGACCGGCTCGGGTAAAGCCCTCGACAAAGGCTTGCTTTGATGATTGACCTGACAAGAGTTTTGCCAGTTCCCGGTGACCATGAAGCGCTGCGGCAAGAGATGAGCGAGGTCTTGCGTGGCCGTTGAACCAAAACCCCGCCCGCGCGCGTTCCGTCTCGGCGCGATGACCCAAGAGCCCGGCGCCGCGGCGCCGCAAGAGGCCGTCGTGATCGAAACCACGGCCGACCCCTACGAGGCCGAGGCCGAGGCTTTTCTGGCCGGCCGTGATGCCGGCGAGGAGGCGGTCGAAGCGGCGCAGAAGCAAGGAGTCGTTGCCCGCTCGCTCTTGTCTTGGGGCGGTCTCTTCTGGTCGGCCGCGGGCGGCCTCGTCTCGCTTGGTTTCGGGCTCTGGCTGACCCGGCTCATCGACGATCTTTTTGCCTGGTCGCGGGTCTTCGGCGCCGTTGGTCTTGCACTTGTGGGCGCCGCTGCAACCGCGCTTTTCGTTCTCGCTATGCGGGAATTTGGCGGTATTCTGCGCCAGCGCCATATCGTGGAACTTCATATTGGGCTCGCCCGGGCGCGCGAAAAGGACGACTTTAAAGAGGCGCGGCGCCTCGTTAGGGAACTTTCCGCGCTCTATTCCGCAAGGCCGGACACTGCGCGCACGCGCGCTCAATTGCGCAGAGTTGCGCGGGACATCGTCGACGGGCGCGATCTCATTGACATCGCCGAGCGCACGCTCATCGAGCCGCTCGACTTGGAAGTGCGGCGCGAAATCGCGAGCGCGGCAAAGCGCGTGTCGATGGTGACGGCGCTTGCGCCGCGCGCGATCATCGATGTCGTCTTCGTCGGGGCGCAGGCGATAAGGCTTATCCGGCGCATTGCGGTGATCTATGGCGGCCGGCCGGGACTGCTGGGCTTTTTGAAGCTGCTGCGCACGATTGCCGCGCATATCGCGATCACGGGGGGCATGGCGGTCGGCGACAGCATCCTGCAGCAATTCCTCGGCCATGGGATCGCCGCGAAATTGTCGGCCCGCCTCGGCGAAGGCGTTCTCAACGGACTCTTGACGGCGCGCGTCGGACTTTCCGCGATGGCCGTCTGCCGCCCGCTACCTTTTGGAAGCAAGAAGGCGCCAAAGGTAGCGGATGTCGCGCCCTTCCTGTTCAGCAAGCCGGAGAACAAGGCTTGAGGGGTCGGATTTTCCACCCTGTAAAACGCATTTCCGCTGACGTTCCTGCCGTGCAACAAACGGCTACTCTAATTCTTCTCCTTGTCAGCGAGTTTGTTGGCGCCGATCCAGGGCATCAGTGCACAGGCGCGCCGGCGCAACGAAGGGAAACGCTTGTGTCCCGCACTGCAGCAGGATAAGCGACATGGGCCTTTTTCTCGCTCCGGTATATGACATTGGCTCCGATCTCGCAGGGGGATGGCCTGGCTGCGTCCTTCCTCGACGCCGCCCGCGGCGCCGGGGCACTGGCGCTGGCTTATTTTCGCCCCGGCGCGGCGACCAGCGCCGGAATTTCGCACAAGGCCGGCGGCTCTCCGGTTACCGAAGCCGATTATTTAGTCGATCGCTTTTTAAGGCAGCGTCTCGAGACCCTTGTGCCGGAGGCAGGCTGGCTTTCCGAGGAAACCGCAGACACATCGGCGCGCCTTACAAAAAATGTTGTCCTTGTGGTCGATCCGATCGACGGCACGCGCAGCTTTATGAGAGGCCAAGGGTCGTGGGCGATCGCGATCGCGCTTGTCGAGCAGGGGCGCCCGCTGATTGGAGTCGTCCATGCCCCGGCGCTCGGGGAAACCTATGTCGCGGTCAGGGGCGCCGGCGCCTGGCTCAATGACACGGCAATCGAGGTTTCGAAACTT
>JBOHJU010000261.1:0-3975 GCA_050728755.1 Methylocella sp. | reverse complement strand
GAATATAAAAGAAACCGGCGCCATAGGCGTCGCAAATGCGGACGTATTCAATCGGCGCCGCCTGGCGCGCCGGAAGATCGGCGGCGCGGGCACCCGGCACAAAGGTCACTCCGGCCAAGCTCGCCGCAGAACCTATGAGAAGCCCTTTGAACAGTTTCATTGCAATACCTTCACGCCAGTTCCCCGCCCGTGCCCGGTCCGGGGGAGTCTCGCACGGCACGTTTTAGCGCCAAGCCCACGCAAATCCCCCGCCAACCCTGGGTACCCTCTCCACAATCCCGCCCGCGCGCCCAGAAAGCACAGCTTGCGCCGCTCGTGCGCATCAAAGTTCCAGCCCATGATACAACCTTGTTCATATTATAGGCGATGCGCGTGCGGCCGCCAACTGCGATCCGCTCCGATTCGGACCGGACTCCCGTTCGGATCATATAACAATAGCTTAGCCAGAATCCCACTAAAATAAAGGGGGCTTTCGCGTATCAAACGCTTTGGCGGGAGCGTGTCGCTTTCGCGCAACGCGAGCGTGCAGCCCCCGCAGAACAAGCCAAATCGACCAGCGCGCCGCCGGGTCGGCGCGCGAAGGCCTTGCCAGCGCGCCGCTGCTCGGGCATACCGGAGCCAAGCATATGGGAACGCACGAAGGGGCGCCATTTTCGCATGCACGGAGACGTGGCCGAGAGGCTGAAGGCGGCGGTTTGCTAAACCGTTATAGGGTGGTAAAGCCCTATCGAGGGTTCGAATCCCTCCGTCTCCGCCATTTTGACGGCTCCCGAGCCCGCGCTATTCTGCGCGCCGTCCGGCTTTCCTCAATTCAAACCGGCCGCGGCGACATTACGTCTTGCCGTTCCACTTGCTCCGGACGCTCGGGCAAAAGCGCTCGTGTGCGGCCGGGCGCTTCGATCCGGCTTTTCGCGCCGGCACGCAATAAGAGCGGCCGCGGAGTGAGGTAAAGCCCGACGATAGCACGCAACTTTCCGGCACGCGCGGAGCCGAGAGCGATCTTCGCCAAGACCGGCGCGCGCCGCGAGTCCGGACTCGTGGCTTTGGTCCGTCACAATTCCCGGATGCCGAGGCAGCGGCTTTCGTAATGCGCCCGATCGAAACTATTTCTTGCCCGAAGCGGCATCGGCGGCGAGCTGCATCTTGACGATCTTATCCGGGTCAGTCACCGCGCCGTTGTCTTGCTTGGCGCCCTTCTTGATCTTATCGACGACGTCCATGCCGGAAACCACCTGGCCAACAACGGTATATTTGTTGTTCAGGAACGCCGCATCGGCAAAGCAGATAAAGAACTGCGAATTGGCCGAATCCGGGTCTTGCGAGCGGGCCATGCCGACGGTGCCGCGCTTGAACGGCTCGGCGGAAAATTCCGCCGGAATATCGGGCAGGTCGGATTTGCCCATCCCGGTGCCGGTGGGATCGCCCGTCTGCGCCATGAACCCATCGATGACCCGGTGGAAGACGAGGCCATTGTAGAAGCCGCGCTTCGTCAAGGCCTCGATTTGGGCCACGTGTTTGGGCGCGAGATCGGGCCGCAGCAGGATCGTGACACGGCCGTCCTTGGTGTCGAGATAGAGCGTGTGCTGGAGGTCTTGCAGCGGCGCCGCGAAAACCCCATCCGAAAAGGGGGCAAACCCGAAGGCCAGGCCCAAAGCAAAACCCAAGCCTAAGATAGCGCGGATCGTCATCCGATGAAGCGTCATTCTGGTCCGGTCCTTCTCAACAAAAGCAAGCCGTAAGGTCATTTGGGCGTGCGCCGTTTGGCGAGCGCAAGCGCGACCGCTGCAGGCACGAATGCCGACACGTCGCCGCCGAGCCCGGCGATCTGCCGCACCAATGTCGCGCTAATATGACGAACCGCGGGCGAAGCCGCGAAAAACACCGTTTTGATCTCCGGCGCCATCGCGGCGTTCATCGCCGCCATCCGCATCTCGGCGTCAAGGTCCGTGCTGTCGCGAAAGCCGCGAAGCATCACACTTGCCCCGGCTGCTCGCGCGGCCTCGATCGCAAGCCCAGAAAATGGGCGCACCGAAAGTTTGCGCGCCAAGGCCAATGGGAGGATGCCGCAGACCTGCTCGATAATAGCGGAGCGTTCTGCGACGCCGAGCAATGGCGTCTTCCCCGGATGTGTGCCGATCGCGACGACAAGCTCGTCGCACACGGCTCCGGCGCTTTCGATGATATCGACATGGCCGTTGGTCAGGGGATCGAAGGATCCGGCATAAAGGGCGACGCGGATCATGTTCGCTCCCTCGCCGGCGCGATATGGCGGGGCGGCTTCAATTCACGCCGAGCTTTCTCTGCAGGCTGGTGGATGATGTCGTGTATTGGAATGTCAGCCTCTTACCTGGGTAGACATAGTGGTAGATTTTTTGCGCCGCCAGCGCGCCCTCGTGGAAGCCGCACAAAATGAGTTTTAGCTTGCCCGGATAATGATTGATGTCGCCGATCGCGAAAATGCCGGGGACATTGGTCTCGAAGGTTCCGGCATCGACCGGAACGAGGTTCTCGTGCAGGTTCAAACCCCAACCGGCGACTGGACCGAGCTTCATCGTGAGCCCGAAAAAAGGGATGAGCCTTTGGCAGGGGATCTCGTGCGATCCGCCGCTCGCGTCCTTGAGGGTCACGCGGGAGAGCTCGCCCGCTTCGCCGGTAAGTGAGGCAATCTGGCCAAGGCGCAAATCTATCCTCCCCGCGGCGGCAAGCTCCCGCATCGCCTTGACAGAATGCGGCGCGGCGCGAAAATCGTCGCGGCGGTGGACCAGGGTCAAATGCTTGGCGGCAGGCTGCAGATTGAGGGTCCAATCGAGCGCCGAATCGCCGCCGCCGACGATCACCACATGTTTGCCGCGAAAATCGTCTATTTTGCGCACGGCGTAAAAGACCGATTTGCCCTCGTAGGTCTCGATACCGGCAATCGGCGGCTTCTTCGGCTGGAACGAACCGCCGCCGGCTGCCACGATGACGGCCTTGCATTCGAAGCTTGGCCCGCCGCTGGTGCGTATGCGAAACGATGGTGCTTGGGCGGTTCCCAGCACCTCCAAGGCCTCGACCATTTCGCTTAAATGGAAAGAGGGGTGAAACGGTTTAATTTGCTGCAGCAACGCATCGACGAGCTCCTGTCCGGACAGTTTTTGAAAGCCAGGAATGTCGTAGATCGGTTTTTCGGGATAAAGCTCGGCGCATTGGCCGCCGGGTTTCGGCAAGATGTCAATAAGATGCGCTTCGATGTCGAGCAGGCCAAGCTCGAACACGGCAAAGAGTCCGGCCGGCCCGGCGCCGACGATGACGACGTCGGTTCTTATGCTTTCACTCATTCCTTGCTCCGGAATAATATCGAAACGAAGCGGTCGCATTATACGGCGAGCGTGGGTCCGCGCTGTGCTGCGAGCAGCCGGGAGCCGCATAGGCTTCCGCCAAAATAACGGCTAGCCCTGCCGGTCCGGGGTGGTAACGACGAGCCCATCGAGCTCCGGCGTGACCTTGATTTGACAACTAAGCCGCGAATTGGGCTGAACCTTATAGGCAAAATCCAGCATATCTTCTTCCTGGTCCGACGCCTTGCCGGTGAGGCCCACCCATTTCTCACCGACATAGACATGGCACGTCGCGCAGGCACAGCCGCCACCGCATTCGGCGGTGATCTCGGGGATTGCGTTGCGGATGGCGTTTTCCATGACCGTGGCGCCTTCTTGCGCCTCGATGGTCCGGGCTTCGCCAAAGGAGTCGACATAGGTAATTTTGACCATGAATCCTGCGTGTTCCGTCGCCGCGCGGCAAACCAAGGCTCGTGTTCGTGAGGGGAAGATGCTAAGTCTATATTTTTATGGGTGTCTTTATAATCAAGTGCCCATGCGATGAACAGCGGCGCCCGGCCGAGTCTCGGGGCGGGTCGTGAAAGTGACGTTGCCGAGCGAGCGTGGGCTTGCAGCCAGCGGAGTTTTGCTGGTTTTTGCGGCGTTAACGTCTCACGCA
>JBOHJU010000260.1:0-4015 GCA_050728755.1 Methylocella sp. | reverse complement strand
CAGCTACGAGGCAATTCTTGACGCCTGTTGCGACGCCTGGAACGCCCTGATGGCCAAATCCGAGCTCATTACCTCAATAGGAACCAGAAAATGGGCACAGGTCAAAACTTAGGGCGATTGGTATTACTCTCGGGCTTCTCAACGCGGCCGATGTCGGTTATTACGCCTATCAGCGGATGGAAGTGGAGAATGCCGCCCAGGTGGGAGCCCAGGCAGCCTGGAAAAATTGGAGCAATCAAGATCCCGCCTTGCCCTTGCCGGCGACGCAAAACGATGAGCCGCAGATGAATAACGCGATTACGGCGGCCATCCAAAGCACGACGCTTGGAACCGGCGTCTCCCTGGTATCGGGCTATCCAACCGAGGGCGACTACTGCCTAAACGCCTCGAATGTCCTGCAGTGTGTAGGCAGCCTGTCCTCCCCTCCACCCGCGGGTTGCTCCGCCACGGGACAACAGCAAAACTGTTCCGCCGCGGGCAATGCGGCTGCAACCCCCAGCGACTACATCCAAGTGCAAGTGACCTACCCGTATCAACCCTTGTTCCCTGGACTGAGCGTGATGGGCACCTTGGGTATAACCTCGATCACCAAGACAACCCTGATGAGGATGGATTGAGTCATGCTTGCCATGCGGAGGCCAAGGCCAGTTTCATGCGATAGCGGGACCACGGCGGTGGAATTTGCCTTGCTGGCGCCGCCCTTCCTCATGCTTCTGGTCGGTATCGTGTGGGCCAGCATCGTGGCCTTTTCGGCGGCGAGCATGCATTTTGCGGTGGAAGGGGCGGCGCGTTCCTATTCGCTAAATGCCACCACTGCCGCAGCGGCGCAGAGCGATGCCCAAAGTCGCTATTCCGGCGTGAGCAGTCCCACGTTCACGGCATCATCGACTGGCGGGTGCTATAAGGATCCAGTGAATGGGCCTACTGGCCACCAAGTCAACGGAACGCTCAGTCTCGTGCTCAACGCGGGCATGGCAAAATGGACCGTACCCTTGAGCGCGACGGCGTGCTTTCCTTAAGCGCTCCCGTGTCGGTGATTACGGCCTTGGAGGTGCTTAACCCGCGGTTCAAAGTCACCACGGCATGGCCAAAGCTACCATTGCAACAAGCCGCTCGCCGGCGATCGCCGCGAAAAGCAGGAAAAGATAGAGAATCGAAAAGCCAAACAGCTGCCCCGCGCATCGATCGGCCTTGGCGCCGGTCCGGTGATAATAAACGCGCGCCGAAAATAACAGCATGAGCGCGCCAAGGGCGAGAGCGACCAAGCCATAGGCCAATGACGCAAAGCCGATGAGCCATGGCGCCATGCCAAGCGGAGCCAGAAGGAGAGTGTAGAGGAGAATATCGCGCCGCGTGCGATCGGCTCCCTTCACATTGGGGAGCATCGGAACCCCGGCGCGCTCATATTCGTCGGCCCGCACGAGAGCAAGCGCCCAGAAATGCGGCGGAGTCCAAACGAAGATAATGGCGAAGAGCGCGATGCTGGCTAAGCTTATTTCGCCCGAGGCCGCGGCATAGCCGACGATCGGCGGCAAGGCTCCGGCGGCGCCTCCGATCACGATATTTTGCGGGGTCAAGCGCTTGAGCCACATCGTGTAGACGGCGACGTAGAAAAAGATGGTGAAGCCGAGAAGCGCGGCGGCGAGCCAATTGGCGACTATGCCCAAGGTCACGACCGAAAAAACGGCAAGGACAATGCCAAAGCCGAGCGCCTCCTCTTTGCTCATCCTCCGAGCTGGAATTGGACGGTTTTGCGTCCGCCGCATCAGCGCGTCGATATCGGCGTCATACCACATGTTGAGGGCGCCCGCCGCGCCCGCCCCGGCCGCAATGGCGAGCAGCGAGGCAAATCCAATCGCCGGGTTGACATGTAAAGGCGCGATCAAAACCCCGGTGAGCGCGGTGAACATCACCAACGACATGACGCGCGGTTTGAGGAGCGCAAGATAATCGGAAGGGCTCGCAATCGAAACCGGAAGACACACATCCGCCGGCGTCACTTCGACGCGCACAATTTTTCCAACCGGCACGACGGCTTCGTTCTCTACGGAGAGCGCGCCTTTCATTAACTTCCCCAATTGTTTGAGGCGGTGGATTTGCTGGTTCAAAACCACAAACGCTCATCGAGCGCAACTGGACACCTTGCGGCAAAAACGCGCGTTGAAGGCGCTGCTTGGAAGGGCGGCGGAGAAGACCATCGGCTTTATGGGACGGAACCGGCGCGTCCACCGCAACAATATATATCCTATCCGCACGCGGGACAAGCCGGACCTCAAAATTGGGAAAGGCTTCGCCGCGGCCGACGACACAGCCAAGTTGTAATAACATTGGAGACAATCGCGCTCTTGCCGCGCTACCAAAGTCCGCCACGCTCACTCCCGTTGATCCTTCGACAGACCAGTCTGCGTCAACGCCTGGTTTGCTAATCTTAGTACTGCGCGCTTGAGGCCGCGGTAACGTGAGGCGTCAACTGCGTCGAAGCCGGATCGCGTCCACTACGCGGATTCATTAAGGATGCGCCAACATGACGAAAGCTTCATTTGAAGCCTGCGGCGCCGTTGTCTATTTCCGGGCCAAGCATCTCGACACGATCTTGCGAAAGTCGAAACTGGTTTCGCGGATCGTGCGGCAATCGAAAATTGGAGAACTCCCATGAAACCGGGTTTACCTTTCGCCTTGATTATGATCGCCCTTGTTGGCTCCGGCGTCACGCTTGCCGCCTCTAACGGCCTCGCGGAACAAGCCCCCGCCAACGCTCCGGCCGGCATGGAAAAGCACGCTTTTTCCGCCGCCGACCGCGCCGCTTTCCTCGACGCCCGGATCGCTGCCCTCCATACCGGTCTGAAACTGTCTCCGGAGCAGGAGAAGCTCTGGCCCGGCGTCGAGACCGCGGTACGAGCCGCCGCCAACAATGCGATGGCCAGGCACCAGAAAATCAAGGACGCGTCGGCGCCAGCAAGCTTCATCGACCGGCTGCGGCAGCGCGGCGAAAACGCGGTGGCGCGTGGCCAAAATCTCAAAGCGATCGCGGATGCGGCGGCGCCGCTTTACGCTAGCTTGAGCGAAGACCAGAAACATCGTCTGCCAGTGCTCATGCACGCGTTCAGGCCGCATCATCGCCGTTTCGCCATGATGGGCGATGGCCAGGAGCAATGCATGATGGGCGGTGGCCAGGAGCGTTGACGGCGTCACGGCCGGGGCGAACCGCAGGGCTTCACGCCGGAGGGCGAGCACCAGGGGCAAAAAGACCGCTGAGTTGTAAGGATTGGATTTGAGATTTCAGCCGCACCCGATTGGGTGGCCGGAAAAAAGGGCACCGGGCGGAGCCGCTGGTGCCCGGCCAGACGACACGAAGGTGGGCGCGGCGTACGCGTCCACCTTCAAGCTCGGAGATCCTACGGCGTCATGGCACGCTGATGAGGGTAACTACTGTCGCTGGAAGAACACCCGCCGAGCACGCGTGTCCTCCTGCGGTGCGGGGCACGGTCGTAGTATTCAGCATTTGGGTGAGGTCCACTTTCGCCACCGTGGATGCACCCCCATTGGCTAACAGGGCGATCGCGTCCTGGGCACCGTTCGGGCTCTGATACGCGGTCACGGTGTGGGGATCTAAGCCAACATTGAAGCCGCCCCCGATTTCGCATGTCACCCAGTCGGTAATCGCAGGAGTTCCAGTGCCGGACGTCATGGGAAGCACGATCGCGGTGATAAAGTCGCCGCCGAACTCCCCGGAAATGATGCCGGTATGGGTTCCCTGCGCCACCGCGATTCCGCTTGATCCAGCCGTCCCCAGGCGTGACTCCGACAGGCTCTGAAACTGCGATCCCGTCGTCGACCACGAGCCTGGCGCGCCAGGCGTGAACGTCGCCTGGGTCAAGTCGGCGATGAACACTAGGGTTAAGACCTGATTAACCATGTTTTGATTCAAGAGGTTGGTCAACCGATTTGGAGGCTAACCGAGGGAATCGCATTTGGTTTGGTTCAACGACCGGCAAGGGGCGAAGATCGCGCCGCA
>JBOHJU010000259.1:0-4055 GCA_050728755.1 Methylocella sp. | reverse complement strand
GGACAATTTTCGCCCATTGCCTGTCGTTGAACCAAAACAAATTCGCATCCATGGACTTGGCCTCCAAACCGGTTGACCAAGCCCTTGAATCAAAACATGGTTAATTAGGTCTTAACCCTAGAACATGTCCCGAAAAAGTTGCTCGACTTTTTCAATCAGGACATGCTCCAACTTTTTGATTTTGAGCTGCGTCCTTATCGATCAAATGATTCCATTTGATCGGGACGCGCTCTAAGCGGTGAGAAGATATTCATCGGCCTGCCGGGAAATGCGGTGCGTTTTCAGCAAACCGGCGATTTCGCTTGCAGGAATCGGCCGGCTGAACAAATAGCCCTGCATTTCCGTGCAGCCGGCTTCGCGCGCGCAGGCGAGTTGCTCTTCTGTTTCGGCGCCTTCCGCCGTCGTGGGGATGCCGAGGCTCGATCCAAGATTGGTGATCGCCCGGACGATCGCCCTGCAATCCCCGCTCTCGCCAAGCGCGGCAATGAAAGAGCGGTCGATCTTGATCTTGTCAAAGGGAAAGGAGCGTAGATAGCTCAGGCCGGAATAGCCGGTGCCGAAGTCATCCATCGAAATGCCGACGCCGAGCGCGCGCAAGCGGTGCAAGGTGGCGAGGTTGGTTTTGCTTTCCTCAAGAAGAATGGATTCTGTGATCTCGAGTTCGAGGCGCGCCGCCGGTAGTCCCGTGCTTTGCAGTGTCGAAATAACGGCCTGAATAAAGTTGCCCTTCTTGAACTGAACCGGGGAAAGATTTACCGCGACTTTCAAACCGTCCGGCCATGCCGCCGCTTCGGCGCAGGCTTGGCCCAGAACCCATTCGCCGATGGGGACAATCAAGCCGATCTCTTCGGCGAGCGGAATGAACTGCGCCGGATACACCATCCCGCGCTGAGGGTGGTGCCAGCGAAGCAGCGCCTCGAAGCCGGAAATGACGCCGATCTCAAGCGTCACGAGAGGCTGATAATAGACCTCGAGTTCGCCGGCTGCGAGCGCGTTGCGCAAATCGAGTTCCAGCGTGCGGCGGGCTCGAAGGTGGGCGTCCATACTGGGCTCGAAAAAACGAACGACGCCCCGGCCGCCTTCCTTGGCCTGGTAGAGCGCTATGTCGGCGTTCCCCAGAAGCTGCTCGGAGGTCTCGCCATCGGCTGGCGCAAGCGCGATTCCGGCGCTGGCTCCGATCAAGGCCTGTTGCCCATCGATATCGAAAGGCTCGCTCAACTGCGCCACGATGCGGTCTGCCAAGGCGCCCGCTTCATGCGGTCCGGCGAGCCCTGTTTGCAGGACTGCAAATTCGTCGCCGCCAAAGCGGGCGGCCATGTCGCAATCGCGCAAGCATGTGCGCAGACGCTCCGCCACCGCCACCAAAAGCTTGTCGCCGGCGGGGTGGCCCAGGGTGTCGTTGACGTTCTTGAATTGATCGAGATCGAGACAAAGAACGGCGAGCATTTCCGCGTACCGGCGCACGCGCAAGAGCGCTTCGTCCAGGCGCTCGTGAAACAACACGCGGTTTGGCAACCCGGTCAGTGCGTCGTGATGCGCCATATGGGCGATACGTGCTTCGGCCTTGCGCTGCTCGGTCACGTCCATAACCGCCACAAGCTGCGCGGGCCAGCTGCCAAACATGGTGTGGCGCCAATAAGTGAGGACGTCGATTTCCGTCCCATCCGCCTTGACATGTTGCCAAACGCGGCTGGGGCTTCCGTCCGGAGCGGGATTGTTTCGAATCGCATGCTTCACCGCGTCCCTGTCGCGTTGTGGCACGATGTCGAGCAAGCTCAACTCCATAAACGCCTCTCTATCGTAACCGTAAAGAACAATCGCGGCGTCGTTCACGGCCAGGAACTTGAGGGTTTCTGGGTTGAAGAGCCACATCGGACCCGGATTGTCCTCGAACACCAATTTGAGCGATTCTTCCGCCTCATAGGCCTCGGTCACGTCCCTGTATGTCCCGATCCAGCGGACCGCCGCGCCCTGTTGATCTAAAACCAATTCGGATTCGTGATGAACCCGTCTCACCGCGCCCCCAGGCTGGACGATGCGAAACCGGAGGTCAACGCGCGGTTTGTCGGAAAGCCGCCGCCGCGGGCCGGCTTGGTAAGCGGGTCCCTGCGTTTCACACGCGGCGCGATCGTCGGGATGAATGAGAGCGAGGAAAGCTTCCCCCACCGGCGCGGGCAGATTCGGATCGAGACCGAAGATCCGGTAGGTTTCGCCGGACCATGCGATGGCGCCAGTCCGCAAATCCTGTTCGATGCTGCCGGTATGGGCGATCCGCAGTGCGCGCGCCAAATGGTCAACGCTGCTCCGGATCCGCTCCTCCAAATAATTATCCGCGATTAGGCCCAATAGGCCAAGCCCGGCGATGAGCGTTGCTACCGTACCGGCCGCGAGGGCGAGGATAGTTGGGGCGATGGCATGGCCGGGCACCGCGATCAGCGGATCGGGCACAGGAGTGACAGCCGCCATGGGCGTAAAATGAAGTCCGACAATCGCCAGGACGAGCAGCAACACGGCCATGAGGCGGCCCGGCAAGGCTGGTCCCCGTGACGAGACTCGCATCGCAACAGCGGCGGCGATCATGACAATGGCAACCGACGCCAGGGCATAGCCGGCGCCCGAGTGCTGTTGGGGGGGCGCCTGCAGCGCGGCCATCGCCAAATAGTGCATAGCGGCGATGTCCGCCCCGATCACGGCACCGCCTAGCATGGGAGCCGCATACCGCTGCGAGATAAACATCCCGAGCCAGACGGTTGCAATCGTGGCCACGAACGAACTTGCGGTCAGACTGGCGTCGTAGCTTATGAGAGAAACCGGCTCAAAAGCCAACTCGGCATTGAAATGGATCGCCCACACGCCCGCGCCGAAAACTGTGGCCGCCGCGAACAACCATGCATGGGGCCGGCCTCTTTGCACGTCATTGGCTCGAGTGAACAGATTCATGGATATCAAGCAAGCGGCAACGCAAATCATTCCGGCGACGAAGACGAGCCGGAGATCATATTGTCCGGCAAAGAAATCAAATACATGCAGCATCGTTCGTCCTTCCGCGGTCCGGATCGTGGTGCCGGTGCCGCCTACGCCGGATTCGAGGAAATTGTTTAGTCAATGGATCGAGCGAGCCGCCGGCATCCCGGCGATTCTCGACTGTTCTCACCGCCAAGGTGCCACACGGCGGTTGCGTTTTGTTATTCCGGAATGGGCAAGTTTTATCTTGTTGGCCGTGCGCGGCGAGGGCAATTCCCGCAAGGTTTCTGCCTGCCGGCAATGGGTTCGGTTTTCGCCTTGAATTCCGCCACCCTTTTTCCAGCAAGATCCTTCGTGGTTCGAATCAGAGGATTTCGCCAGATTCAGCATTCACCCTTTGCCGCGCGCTTCGCCCGGTTGCCTTCGCGGGGGCTTCGCGCGGCATTGATCGCAGTGCGAAAATCGGGCAAAAAGCCGTTCTGCCGCCGCTCTTTGTCGTCTCCTGCCCTCCGGATCCGCGAGCTTTGCATCCATGCCGCCTCCCTTGCGCATCGGCATTGCCGGTCTCGGCACCGTTGGAGCCGCGGTTATCACGCTGCTCCTTCGGCAGGCCGAGACGCTGCGGCGCCGTACAGGCCGGGAAATCGCGATTACCGGAGTCTCGGCCTGCCACAAGGCCAAGCAGCGGGGAATCGATCTCGCGAGCTTTACCTGGTACGACGATTGCGTGGCTCTGGCGCGGTCCCCCGGCATCGATTTATTCGTCGAACTGATCGGGGGCGAGGAGGGCATCGCGCTCGACGCAGCCAAAGCGGCGCTCGATGCGGGCAAATCCTTTGTCACGGCCAATAAGGCGCTGCTCGCCAAGCACGGCATGCGGCTCGCCGCGCTCGCCGAGGAAAGGGGCGTCGCGCTAGCCTTCGAGGCTTCGGTCGCGGGCGGCATTCCGATCGTCAAAACCTTGCGCGAGGGATTGGCCGGCAATTCCATCGAGCGCGTCTATGGCATCTTGAACGGCACCTGCAACTACATTTTGACGCGAATGGAATCGGAGGGGCTGAGCTTCGCGCAATGCCTGGAGGAGGCGCAAA
>JBOHJU010000258.1:0-4079 GCA_050728755.1 Methylocella sp. | reverse complement strand
GGCTAAGGACGACAGATGGAAACCAAATGCCGAGCCCGGCTCGAAGGCCTGGGACGGGCTCGACGCCATCGCCGCCGCCGATCCCGCCTTTGCCATCAAGCCTTTTGCCGAAGGTGCCAAGGCCGCCTATGAGATGATTGTCACCGCCTTCGCCGAAGCGAACCGCGAGGTTTTACGAAACCTTTTGGCCCCCGAGGTTTTCGAGAGCTTTGCCGCAGCTCTCGCCGAGCGGGAAAAGCGCGGCGAGAAGGTTACGACGACATTCGTTTCGATCGACAAGGTCATGATCGACGATGCCAGGCTGAATGGCCGGACCGCCGAAATCAAAATCCATTTCACCGCCCAGATGATCACCGCGACACGCGACCAGGCTGGGACCGTGATCGATGGAAGCCCAGACAAAGTCGTGCAAATCGACGACATTTGGACGTTTGCCCGGGACACCCGTTCCCGCGATCCGAACTGGAAGCTCGCCGCGACCGAAACCGCGCAGTGATCGGCTGCGGTGCGGCATCGGCAGCATGGCGGCTGCGCAACCAACCGCGGCGCTAAGGGTCTGATCGCTTTTAATGACCGCTACCCTTTATCCGCCGGATTCCGTGCCGGGAACACGAGACCGGCGCGAGTCGTGGCTTAGCCGTCTTTCTTTTGCCGTTCTCGATGATTTCGGACACGACGATCATCTCGCGGCATTCCAAGTTTTCGTGCACTCCTGCGCCGCAATCGCCGCGAAAAGAAGCCCTTTGCGAGTTGGCGCCCCCGCCACCCCCGCACTTAATGCCATAGCGAACGCGGCGCTCCGCCATGAGATTCGCGACTCGGCCCAAGCAAGGCGGTTTTTCGAAGCCCATTTCCTGCCTTTCCGTGTGGCGGCGAAATGCCCCCGGGCGGGCCACGCCGGGTTCCTCACCGGCTATTATGAGCCCATTGTCGATGGATCGCTGAGCATGTCCCGCGATTTCACGGCGCCGGTGCTCCGCCGGCCGGACAATCTCGATGCGCGCGCGCCGTATCCCGATCGTGCCGCGATCGAGGCTGGAGCGATTGAGCGGCACACGGCGCCGATCGTCTGGCTGCGCGACCGGGTCGAGGTGTTTCTCGTCCAGGTGCAGGGCTCGGCGCGTGTTCGCCTCGAAGAAGGCAGCCTTCTCCGGCTCGTCTATGCCGGCTGCAACGGTCATCCCTACACCTCGATCGGCCGCATTCTGATCGATGCCGGCGAAATCGCCGAAGCCGATATGTCGCTTGCCACCCTCAAGCAATGGATTCGCGCGCACGGCCAAACGCCGGGAGACGCGGGCGCGGCGCTGATGCACTGCAACAAATCCTATGTTTTCTTCTCGCTCCACGAGGAACGCGAGCCGGCCCGCGGTCCGATCGGCGGCCAAGGGATCAGCTTGACGGCATTACGGTCAATCGCCGTCGACCGCGCGATCTGGACTTACGGATTGCCTTTCTGGATTGCCTCCGACCTGCCTTGGCGCGGTTCGTTCCCCTCGCCGTTCCGGCGCCTCATGATCGCCCAGGATACGGGCGCCGCCATCACAGGTCCCGCCCGAGCCGATATTTTCTTCGGCTCGGGGGATGACTCGGGCGCCCGGGCGGGCGATATTCGGCACGCGGGCGACATCGTTGTTCTTCTGCCCGCCAAAGAGGCGCCGGACCCGTGAATGAAAACTTTCCTTCTCCCGACAAGCCTCAGCTCCGGCGGTTGAGCGCGGAAGAGATCGAGCTCTGGCTTAATGTGACGCAGGGCGTCGCGCGCCGGCAGGAGAGCGGTTCGCCGCGGCTTCCTCAGCCGCAAACTCAGCCGCGAAATGAAGCGGAGCTTCAGGCGAGCGAGGCTGGTAACTTGCAAAAACGAGCCAGCGCGGAGACGCCTCTTTCGCCGGTCGAGCGCAAGGCTCCTGCCTCATTCGTGCCGCTCGAGCGGCGGCTTCGCCAAAAGCTCTTGCGCGGCCGCGCCGCGCCCGACGCCGCGATCGACCTGCATGGCCTGCGCCGGCAAGAGGCTCTCGCCGCCCTAGGGGAATTCTTGTTGAGGGCGCAGACCGAGGGCGCGCGGCTTGTGCTGGTGGTGACCGGCAAAGGCGGGCGCGCCACATCCGAGGATGGCACGGGAGGTATTTTGCGCAAAAGCGTGCCAAACTGGCTGCGCGGCGCGGAATATCGCGCGATTGTCCTTGGTTTCGAGGAAGCCTCGCGTCAGCACGGCGGCGGCGGCGCACTCTATGTACGGCTCCGGCGTCGCAATCGCCCTGCACGCGGGAAAAAGGCGCCGTAAATTGATCGAAACTTAACGCCCCAAGTCCTCCGTCCGATGCCGCTGTCTCAGCCCATATTCGCTCAGGAAAATTGAATTAGTATTTTTCCCCCTGCCATTTTTTAATAATCCAGTTTTTTTATTTCTCGAATTAGAATTGATAAAACTAATGAACTCCTGCGCCAAATCAATCGATGATACGTTATTTTCAATAACGCGTCGGCTTGAAAACTCGATAATGATGCGGCCGCTTTCTGAAATATGGGGTAGCGCATATGAAACACTAGCACCTATTCTTTTTGAAAAATCAAATATCGCTGTTGATATATATTGTTTATAAAGACCATGATTTGTTCTATCGGACAAGTAATCAGCACAGCAGACAATAACCCTACCATTTTTTAGTTTTCGCCTCGCTTCCAAAAATATATCCTGAGAACGATAAAGTAGATCTACTTCGTCTGCAAAACCAAAGTTATCGGCTTCAATCCCCTGAATCACGTATTCTTGATCTACGATTAACGAACATTTTACACCATTTTCTTCAAAAAAATCTGACTATTGATGTTGTCAAAGCAGAATGAATTGTAATAATTACTATATTGCAGTTGGATTTATACATATCTACGACAAGCTCATTGCCATTGGCGATTATTCGCGGATTGTATTTTGCATTGCTCGATTTTACAATTTGTAATAACCAACGAACCAAAAGGTTTTCCCATGGGATTCTCAGGGGATTCAAATAATATTCTTTGAGTGCGAATAACCACTTGTAACGAATGCAAAACCTCCAGAGATCCGAAAATTGATCTTCGGCAGAAGCCGTCTTTCCAAAACATACGCGTGCTTTTAATATAAGCTCAACGGGCTTATAAATTTGACGAGCAATAGGCAAAAATAGTCTATTCCTCACGCGTAATGCCTTGCTTTGTAATTGATATCAATTTAATCAAATTTCCCACGTTCTTACATTCGGAGACGGACTCTTCATTCAGCATGATCTGAAAAGAGTCTTCAATCTCCATAATAATTTCTAGCTTATCTAGGCTGTCAAAACCGAAGGCCTCAAAAGGGCGTATCAAGAAATCGTCCTTGTATGCGTCCACTCCCTTTCCGAGTTTCGTCCTAAATACTTCCTGAACTCTATTCTCAATTTCATCAACCATCGACGGACACCTCAATTGAGATAGGACAATTGAATACATAATCCGAAGCTCTGTATTTGACCGTTGAAACGGATACCCTTTTCCTGACCTTTCGAAGGTGCGATGTGACTATTGCCCAGGCTCGCTGAGATATGGCTTTACCGATACAAGTATGTCTCCCAACTCCAAAATAAGACTCTTGATACCCTATTCCATTAAAACCAAAGGCATCCAAGAATAACCGAACACGCTGACCTTTCTTTACCAAGACGCTCGCTAGCTCCACGGGACACGCGGCAATCCTCTCGACGTAGGGCACGGCTGTTATCGGTAGCGTTTTAGGCCAATCTATTTCACTCATCGACTTTTCGGGGTTACTGCTAATGGAATGGACAAACGATTCCCCTATGGATCCTAGCAATGCGTCAGATCCCAGGACAACCATGCCAACCCGTCTCCCCGCTTCGTCAGAAGTCCAATTCTCGATCGCATCTCCGAGCATTGTTGCTAACTCGTCGTCTATAATTTTTCGCCGATTAATGCTGAGAGTCCGTCTCGAAAGTTTATGAAGGATTACAGAGTTTTCTGAGCATGAACCGGATAGAGGCGAAGCGGAGGAATGTGAAGGCGCTGTGGTTGCGGTTTTCCCAATCCTTGGCCAATCTGCG
>JBOHJU010000257.1:0-4100 GCA_050728755.1 Methylocella sp. | reverse complement strand
CGCCTCTATCCGGTTCATGCTCAGAAAACTCTGTAATCCTTCATAAACTTTCGAGACGGACTCTCAGAAAACTCTGTAATCCTTCATAAACTTTCGAGACGGACTCTAAGAGCGCGCCTCAATTTGGGCGATTGGCCACAAGGCCGGTTTCGCCGGCAGCGTCCGCGTGATAGAATCGAGTTTGACGAAATCGTGCGCGATGAATTTTCGAGTTCGGGCTACGCTGAAGGCGTCGATCGCCAGCCTCGTACCGAGCTATCTTTCCAGCCTTGCAAAAGGCGACAACCAAAATCCTCGCCGACCGGACCACACCGGATATCTTCCTGACATGACCCGCTTCGACCCCCGCGTGACGCCGGCCCGGCCCGATCTCGCGGCCGCGCAGTTGCGTGGCAGAATCGCGGCGGCCGCTTACATCGAGGGCCGCGCGTTGCATGTCTGCGCCGGCACCGCCGATTTGCGCCATGCGCCGGCCCCCGATGCGCCCCTCGACACCCAGGCGCTCTATGGCGAAGAGGTAACTCTTTACGAGGATTACGAAGGCTGGGGCTGGGTCCAGCTCGCGCGCGACGGTTACGTCGGCTATATGTCCATGGCCGCGCTGGCGGACGGGCATATAAAGCCGAGTCACCGCGTGACAGTCAACCGGAGCTTCGTCTATCCGGGGCCTGATCTGAAATTCCCCGCGCGCGACGCCTTGCCGCTCGGCGCCGGTGTTTGCGTGCGCGCGACAAAAGCCGGGTTCGCCCAGATCGACGATGCCGCTTTCGTCTTCTCAGACCATCTCGTGCCGTGCGGCGAGAACCAAATGGAGTTCGTCGCCGTGGCCGAGCGGCTATTGCATGCGCCCTATCTTTGGGGCGGCAAAACGAGTCTTGGCATCGATTGCTCTGGCCTCGTGCAGATTTCGCTCGATGCGGCCGGAATTGACGCGCCGCGCGACACCGATCTGCAGGAACATGCGCTCGGATTGCCAATCGCCGTCGACACCGACTTTGCGGGCTTGTGCCGCGGCGATCTTGTTTTTTGGCGCGGACACGTCGGCATCATGCGCGATGAGACCACGCTGCTGCACGCCAACGCCCATCATATGCTGGTTGCGAGCGAGCCTTTGCGCGTCGCGCGCGACAGAATCCTGGCCACGACCTCGCAGCCGATCAGCGCGATCAAGCGGCTCGGACCGGCTTAAACATAGGCCGAGAGTTCAGCGCGGCCACCGCGGATATCCGCGCAGCAAACCGGCGATTATGGCGGCGGCGAGGACAACGCCCGCCACGGGAATCAATATCAAAAAAGCGCCCAACACAAAAATCAGCAGCGCGATCAAAACAATACCACCCAGCAAGAAGAAGGGCAGAAGGCCAAACCGTCCGACCTTGGTAACGTAGATGCGGTGGCTGCCGCGCTCGGCCTCCCGCACCCAGAACATGCCTTCCGGCTCGCTGCCGTCGGCGCGGCCTGGGGGGATAATTTCTGGCTCGCAACGATGCTCTTTGTCTGGGGGGAAGCGCCGCTCGATCATGGTCCGATGGTCACACGCTAGAGGTTTCGGGCTCTAAATGGGGATGGTTCCTAACGGCCGCAACCGTATCTTGCAGCGACAAAAAGGCTATCGTCGAGTTGACCGGCCAGAGGCCGCGTTTCCTGGTGAACAGCTGGGAGCGGGCGCTGCTCGACGCTGGCCAAGCCTTCGCGCTTGAACGAAGCGCACCCGCGCCGCGTGTTCTCGATCTCCCCGCCCTGCCGTAAACGGCGCCGGTCGCCGGGTTCTTCTAGCCGGAAAGCAAACCAGGATCCCGCCCCGGCGTCCGTCCAGGACCAATTATCGGGCCATGGGCTTTACCGGCCCGGAATCGGCGCTCGGACGATCCGGGCCGCGCAAGAAGCTTGCAAGGAGCACCGCCACGATTCCGGTCAGAAAAATGCCGTCGAATGTTCCTGCTCCGCCAATGGACGCGATCGGCGCGCCAAGTCCTTGGATTTTGCCGAGATTGAGCAGGTCGGCCCCAATGAGCGTGCCGAGGCTACCGCTGATGTAGGCCAGCGGCGCGGCATATTGGCGCGAGAGGAGCAAAACAATAACTGCCGTGGTCATGCTTGGCACGAACACGGGCTCGGCGATTCCAAGACCCCGAACCGGATGGGCCAGCAAGTGGCACACTAGAGCGACACCGGCAGTCGCCAGAAGGCTTCGCACCCACAATTGGTTCTTTGCAAGCAAATATAAGGACATCAGGGTGGGAATGATCGCGCCGCCGACATTCACGGCAATCACGGTGCCTGGCCACTCCACTTCAACCGGAATCACATATCGCATCCCAAAGAACTCGACCTCCTGCCCAGCCAATACCTGTTGCCCAGGCACTTCGGCCACCGGGATATTGAAATAGCTGCCAATCAGTGAGCCAAGGAGAAGTAGCAGGGCGGCTCCGGAGCTCAAACCGAGGCGCATGTATGCGTAACGCAGGGCGCCCACCTGAACCAGCACAACGAGGATGAAAAAAATCCCTACGAGGATCGAAAAGGACGGCGGACTATTCGGCAGGTAATGAAGATGGCTCAAGTGCATCGCCGCCTCCCCAAGCTTGCAGTTGCGACAGGATGCCGCGCGTGGACGAAAATCGGCGTGCAAATGCAATACTTGAGAGGAATTTCGCCGCCGATCACATCCCGCAACAATGATAATGCGTCCTGGTGCGTTCGCTATCAAGGCGCAACTTCGAGCCGTCCTTTCATCCCTGGATGAAAGCGGCAGAAGTAGGTTATGCTCCCCGCCCGCTTCATAATCGCCCGGCCCTTGGCGCCAGCCGGGAGATCGACGTCAAAACTCCCGTCCGTCGCGGTTGCCGTATGCCGCAGGATATCGGAATTTGTCCATTCAACGATGTCCCCCACGTGCAGCCCGCTGGGCGCGGGTCCAAATGCCAGGTCTTCGATTTTGATCCTATGCACCTTTGGACCGGCGCCCCACGAAGGAGACGCGAGCAAGACAAAAGAGAATGCCAGCGCCTCCCGTCTCCGTATCTTTGATCGAATCGGCATCGAAGCCTACTTTAGTTCGCTCACGAGTTTCTCGGCTTGTTTTTGATGCTCCTTGAAGAGCTTGAGGCCGGTTTCCAGCAAACTCTTGAGCTGGCCGTTCTGCGCGTCGGGGATCAGCGTCGATTCGAGCGCTCCATTGACGGCCTCATGATAGGCGACTTCGTTGTCGGCATAGGCCTTGTCAAAGGCGGCACCGCTCAATGCCGCCAGCTCTTCCCGCTTCTTGGCCGCCTCCCGGTACATGGATTTGCTAGTATCGTTGCTCTCCAGCGTTACTTTCAGCTTGTCGGCCAAGGCCAGTATCTTGTTATTCACCGCCAAGTGATCCCGGATCATCTCCTCGGCGAATGAACGGACCGCCTTGTTGTGCGTCCTCTTCAGCGCCTCAATGGCCTGCTCGATGTCGATCTGCCCCGCCGTGTAGGCAATGTCGGCGATTTGCGGATCGGTGGGTTTTGGATTGTCCTGCGCGAAAGCGTTCGCCGCGGCGAAACAAAAGGCGGCAGTCAAAACCAAGCTCTTCAATGGGGAACTTATATGGAACATACTGACCTCCCTCTCCTGATTGTAAACAGCCCTCTCTGACGGGCCGTCACGAGCATTGGACGCGGCGAGGGAAAAATGTCAACTGGCGGCGAAAACGAAAGCCGGAAGACAGTATGGTCGGCAAGCCGAGAGTTCCTCCGCGACCGCCGCGAGGAGTGTCCGGGCCTGGTGCTCGATCTCGTTGTCCATGCGCGGCAATTTGCGCCCTACACCAAATAAGCCACGAGAGCATCAAAGACGGATATTGACGAACCGCCATCTGCGTTCGCGTCAACCGGAGGATTTCGTTGCAACGTTCGCTGAAGAAGGGAGCGCTCGGTTTTCTCGACGCGCTTGCGATGGCCATCGCGGGCTCGGCTCCGGCCTATTCGATCACCGTCACCACCGCCGCCCTCGTTGCCGCGGCCGGGATTGCCGGACCGGCGGCGCTGTGGATCGCGGCCCTGCCAATAATCGGCATCACCATCGCGTTTGCTTATCTGAACCGGTGGCGGCCGGACGCCGGGGCAGCC
>JBOHJU010000256.1:0-4134 GCA_050728755.1 Methylocella sp. | reverse complement strand
ATGATCACGATCGTATCGTACTCGGTTCCTTTTCGTCCACATCGGCGGCCCCTCCTCGAATCAGGCCGCCTCCCTTGAATCACAACCAATTCATATGATTCAACAACTTTCGAGACGGACACTTATCGATCAAATAATTCCAGTGAGCGGGACACGCTCTCGCGGTTTAGTCCCGCGACGTGAGGCTATACGCCTAGTAGAGGCCCGGAATTAGCCGTGACGTCCGGGCCCGGTAAGCATCGTACTCGGCGCCGAACTCCGTGCGCAGCAGCCTCTCTTCCGCACGGATGCGCGCGAGGAGCGGCGGGATATTGAGCGCCGCGAGCAGCACGCCGGCTCCCGAACGAAAAGCAAGGCCCCACCCCAGCGAACTGACGAGCAGCCCCAGATAGCTGGGGTGGCGGATGATGCGATAAACGCCGCTTGTGGCCAAGGTATGCCCGGGCTGGATGGCGACGAGCCCACTGAACCGGTGGCCGAGCACAAAGACCGGCCAGAGCCGCAGCGCGCTCCCCGCCGTAAAGAGGACGACGCCAAGCCAGCGGATGGTATCGCCGTCGAAAGTCAAGAACTCGTTCCGGTCGGTATAGGCCGGCAAATAGGCGGCGAGCATTCCGATCATCGCAAAAGCTGCGATGACCCAGCGGTTGCCGCGATCCTCGCGTACTCCTGAACTCAGATTTCCGCCCGCGAAAAGCGCTGCGCCAGCGACGGCGAAGAGCGCGACCGCGAGCGCACTCAGCGGCGGCTGGGAGAAAAAAGCGGCGGGCCCGCCCCAGCCGAGGATGGCCACGCCTAGATAAGCAGCAGTGCCCCCAAAGACGAGGGTCGCTCGGACGATTGATGGGAACATTGGTGACAGCCTCTATCCGGCCGGCGAACCTTACACCGGAGGTGCCTCCGGCAACGGGATGGGCCCGCGAGGCGACGCCTCCGCGCTCCCCAAATTAGCTCCCCGTCATCGATCGCGCTTACACTATTTCCGCGCCGGTGTGACCTGACGTGGAAGGAAATGAGGCGATGGATTTGACGGTTTCGCGGTTGCATTCGATTGAGAGGATCGTCGGCCGGAGCTTGCCGCGCACTGCACCGACGGATTTGAGGGCAACGTTCTTGAAGATTTTCTCACGGATTCATCCCGGAGATTTTCCCTTGGGTCAGGCTTACTTCGCGCGAAAGGATGGCGGCCGCGGCCGGGCGAACCGGCGCGTCAGGGGCCGCGGGCCGGGCGCGAGATTCGCGTAAGACAGGTGTTTGGCGGCGCCCACGGCGGCGCCAGGCAATCCAGGCGAGAGGACGCGAACCGGCAATTTGATAATGCGGCGGCCTCAAACGCGCGCGGCCAGAGGCGCCCGATTTTATTTTCGTATTGACAATTATATGCTTTGCTGTTAATGAAACCCACACAAAAATTAAATGACGTTCGCTTGTTGCATGACGAATAATTACTTTCATATCCGATGAAAAGGAATTTTTCAATTTTAACGAAACCATGGATCTTCTTTTTGCCATGCCGCCCGTTTCTGTTACCGCTGCCGCTTCTTAGGCAATTTGCTCATGATGCAGAAAGGAGCCTCTCGTTATAGAAATGTCAGGGCTTGTTAGTCATCAAGAGACAATCTAGTCGAGGACTCTCTGTTTCATCCGTTGTTCGCCCCGGGTGCTCGCGGTATCCGCCGTTACAATCGGAGGCGTCGGCCCCAGTGCTACATCGGTCAGCGAAGTATTTGAGAGTGATCCAGGTGTTAATATGAATTTTTTCGATATGAATTCGGAGGTCTGCAACCTGCGCGCCGAGGAGGAGCGTATTCTTGCTTCTTTCACGAGGCGCCTAATTGAAATCGCCGCCGTCGCGGGGGAGCATGGACCGGCCGCCGCGCCAACCGCGGCGCTCGAGGCGATGCGCCTGCCCGCAATCGGCCTCGACCAGGACGGGTTTGTTGCGGAAGTGAACGCCGCGGCCGAAGCGATTTTCGACAGCGACGTCAAGATCAAGGACCGGCGTCTTTTCGTTCGCGACGCGGCGGCGAGGAGCCTCCTGAAAGAAGCCATCGATCAGTTGCGAACCTCGCCCCGTCTCGACCCGTTGCCGGCCGGCCCGATCATCGTTCAGCGCCAGGACAAATTGCCGGTTATCGTGCGAATGTGGCGGTTCGGCAGGGCGGCGCCCTGGCCCGCGCGGGAAGTGCGCGCGCTTTTGACGTTAAATGCCTTGGGGCCAAAACCTGGGCCGCCCGCCGCGATCCTCGCCAGGACATTTTGCCTTACGCCTTCAGAGGCGAAGCTCGCCTGCGTCATCGCCCGCGGCGCCTCGCCCTATGTGGCGGCGCGCGAATTGAACATTTCCAAGGAGACGGCGCGCAATCAGTTGAAGGCGGTCTTTGCCAAGACCGGCACCCATCGCCAAAGCGAACTTGTCGCGCTGCTTTTGCAGGTCGAATGACGGGAGGGCGGGCGGCGGCTAATCCCGCGAAGACCCATTCCCGCGAGGCTGGCGCATATGAAAAAAGGACGGCTAGAATGTTCGCCCGCGTCAGCCGGGCGCCATTGAAGAAAACGAGGTTTGGCGAGGGTATCTTGTGACGACGTGTCGGTTTACTGACGACGCGTTGGGGTCCGCGGGGCTCTCGGACAAGCGTGACACAGCGCCAAGCTGAAGCATTCAATATATTGGCCGGCTCTTCCCTTTCTTTGCCCGCGTTCCGCCCTTGCCCGCCGTGCTCCTCGGTTTCGCCTCGCCGCCGCCGAAATTATGCGGCCCCATCTCGGCGCCGGTCGGCTTATGCGGGCGATTGGCCGGAAGGTTCACGGGGCGTCCATATTTGCGCTCGCCCGCAAAAGCCCCCGCTTCGGCCTCAACATCGCTTTGGCTCGCCAGCGGATCGGAGGCGATCGCGAGTTCGACCGCTTGCAGACGTTTCAATTCGTCGCGATAACGGGCGGCCTCCTCGAAGTCGAGATTGGCAGCGGCGTCACGCATGCGCTTTTCGAGATCGGCGATCGTCGCCTTGAAATTATGTCCGGCGAGAAGCTCCGGCGCGCCAAGCCCGGCATCGGCGGTGACATGGTCCTGCTCATAGACCGAGCCCAAAATATCCGCGATCCCGCGCTTGATCGAGGCCGGCGTAATCCCATGCGCGAAATTATAGGCCTGTTGTTTCTCGCGTCTGCGGTTGGTCTCGGCCATCGCGCGCGCGATTGAGCCCGTCTCGCGATCGGCATAAAGGATCACCTTGCCATCGATGTTCCGGGCCGCTCGCCCAATCGTCTGAACAAGCGACGTTTCGCTGCGCAAGAACCCTTCCTTGTCGGCATCGAGGATCGCGACCAGGCCGCATTCCGGGATATCAAGCCCTTCGCGCAAAAGATTGATCCCGACGAGCACGTCGAAGGCGCCGAGCCGCAGGTCGCGGATAATTTCGATTCGCTCGATCGTGTCGATGTCGGAGTGCATGTAGCGGACGCGTACGCCATGCTCGTGCAGATATTCGGTCAAATCCTCGGCCATGCGCTTGGTGAGCACTGTGGCGAGGGCGCGGTAGCCTTTTGCCGCCACCTCCCGAGCCTCGCCAAGAAGGTCGTCGACCTGCGCGCGGGCGGGCCGAACCTCGACTGGCGGGTCGATGAGCCCCGTTGGGCGGATAACCTGCTCGACGAAAACGCCGCCTGTGCGCTCCATCTCCCAGTGGCCTGGCGTCGCCGAGACATGGATCGACTGCGGCCGCATCGCGTCCCATTCCTCGAAGCGCAAAGGCCTGTTGTCGAGGCAGGACGGCAGCCGGAATCCGTATTCGGCGAGCGTCGCCTTGCGCCGGAAGTCGCCGCGGTACATGCCGCCGAGCTGCGGGATCGTGACATGCGATTCGTCAGTGAAGACAAGCGCATTGTCGGGCAAATATTCGAAGAGAGTCGGCGGCGGCTCGCCGGGAAGCCGGCCGGTCAAATAGCGCGAATAATTCTCGATGCCCGCGCAGGACCCTGTCGCCTCCAGCATTTCTAGGTCGAACCTGGCGCGCTGTTCGAGCCTCTGCGCTTCGAGCAGGCGGCCTGCGGCGTTAAGCTCGCCGAGACGCTGCTTCAGTTCCGCCTTGATGCCCTTGATCGATTGCAGAAGGGTCGGGCGCGGCGTGACAT
>JBOHJU010000255.1:0-4142 GCA_050728755.1 Methylocella sp. | reverse complement strand
GGCCTATCGGAACCGCAACGTCATCGAGCGCTGTCTCGGCCGGCTCAAGGACTTCCGTCACATCGCCACCCGCTACGACAAGCTCGCGCAAAACTTCTTTTCGGCCCTCTGCTTCGCCGCTACCTTAGCCTATTGGATCTGAATTAATTGAGTCCGGACCCTAGGGAGCAGATTTCAGCTCTTTTTGCGAAAGGCGTCGATCGAGACAACCTTGGGCTCGCCGGCAGCCGCACCTTCGGCCTTGGCCGCTTCGCTAGCTTTCTTGGATTGCTTTGGCGTCCGAGGTTCCGGCAAAGGCGGGGCCTCCGCCAAGGGTTCCAAAACGGTTGCCGGCGCTGTCCGCAGCGGCGAAGGTCCGGTATCGCTGACGCCGGGCGCCGCATCCTCGACCGAGAACCGCAATTCGAATCCCACGGACGGATCGGCAAAACGGGTCACCGCATCGAACGGGACGAGCAGCATTTCCGGCATGTTTTGGAACGATAGACCGACCTCGAAGGCCTGTTCGCCGACACTTAAATCCCAAAACTGATGTTGCAGCACGATCGTCATTTCGTCCGGATAGCGCTCGCGCATCCGCGTGGAAAGCCGCACGCCTCGCGCATGGGTGCGAAAACCGATGTAAAAGTGGTGCTCTCCCGGAACGCCGTCGCGCGCGACATCGGAGAGGACTTTTCGCACGGCCCCGCGCAAGGCGTCCTGGACAACAAGGTCGTACCGGATCAGGTCAGCCGCCATTCAACCTGCTCGCCTACGCGATTTTGGCCAAAAATCCCGCGAAATTATCAACCGCGATGTGCAAAAGGCGAAAGTGGAGGCTTCTGTTGCCAGGCGCCTCCGGACCCCGCCTTGAAGTGCTACCTCCAAGGGCTTAATTTCGGTGCTATTACCACATTACGCGGCAAGAGCCACCGGAGCATAGTTGTCATTAGCAACTATTACGTTCGGCCCGATGACGGCGGAACCATGCCGGGCAAAAGATCGTCCTTTACACTCCCCGTCGAACCTATTTCGCCCCCGCCAAAACCCGCGTCGCGCATCGTGGCTAATGCGAACCGGGATTTGGTGGAGGCGCCGGGTACCGCCCCCGGGTCCGAAGAGCTTATTTCGACACCGTTTATCGCCATAGCCACGCAAGGCGGCGCTAGCAATATAAGCCTTGTGGCGCTAATTTCAAAGCAGAAAACCAAACCGCGACATGACCGGCGGCGGATGCAAACCTATCTCGATCTTCTCGCCAAAATCCTGCGCGACGGCGAGGCAAAGACCGACCGCACCGGGACAGGAACCCGCTCGCTGTTTGGGTATCAGATGCGGTTTGCCCTCGCGAACGGCTTTCCGCTCGTCACCACCAAGAAGCTGCATTGGAAATCGATCGTCCACGAGCTTTTGTGGTTTTTGCAGGGCGACACCAATATCGCCTATCTGAACGCCCATGGCGTCGGCATCTGGGACGAATGGGCGGACGGAAACGGCGATCTCGGACCCATCTATGGCAAGCAATGGCGTGCCTGGCAGGCGCCGGACGGGCGTGTCATCGACCAAATTTCCGGCGTAGTCGAGGAACTCAAGCGCAATCCCTTTTCCCGCCGGTTGATCGTCTCCGCCTGGAATCCAGCCGATCTGCCGGCGATGGCGCTCGCGCCCTGCCATTGCCTGTTTCAGTTTTATGTCGCGGAGGGGGCGGATGGCGTGCGGCGGCTCTCATGCCAGCTCTACCAGCGTTCGGCGGACGTGTTTTTGGGGGTGCCTTTCAACATCGCAAGCTACGCGCTTTTGACTGCCATGGTCGCGCATGTCGCGGGCCTCGATGTTGCCGATTTCGTGCACACCCTTGGCGATGCGCATCTTTATGAAAATCACCTCGAACAGGCTCGTCTCCAGCTAACCCGCGCGCCGCGCGCGTTGCCCCGGCTAAAGCTCAACCCGCAAGTCCAATCGATTTTCGATTTCCGCTCCGGGGACATCGTGATCGAGGCCTACGATCCATATCCGGCGATCCCGGCGCCAATCGCTGTCTAAGCGGGCGGCTGATCATATTGCAACATCAGGCGAAGATTTTGGACCGCCGCGCCAGAAGCTCCCTTGCCGAGATTGTCGAGTTTTGCGGCGAGTATCGCCTGGCCTCTTGAATTGTTGGCGAACACCCGCAGCTCGAGTTCATCCGTGCCATTGAGGGATTTCGGCTCGATCTTTCCAGAAGCGTCCGCCGGCATGACCTTGACGAAAGCGCTCCCCGCATAATGCGCGGCGAGCGCGGCCGCAAGATCGGCGCCCATCGGCTTACGCGGCAGATCGGCGAGAAAAAGCGGCACGAAAACCAGCATGCCGTTGGCGAAATTGCCGACCGAAGGCGCAAAGATCGGGCGGCGCGCGAGCTTCGCGTAGCGCTCGATTTCCGGCACGTGCTTATGTTCGAGGCCAAGCGCGTAAGCCTCGAATGCCGGCGCGGCGCCGCGCTCGTAATCGGCGATCATCGTCTTGCCGCCGCCCGAATAGCCGGACACCGCATGGATCGAGACCGGATGATCTCCGGGCAAGAGGCCTGCGTCCACGAGCGGGCGCAATAGTGCGATCGCGCCGGTTGCATAGCAGCCCGGATTGGCGACGAACCTCGCCTTTGCGATCGCTTTGGCCTGACCATGCGCTAGCTCGGGAAAGCCGTAGGTCCAGCCTTTCGCCACCCGGTGCGCGGTCGAGGCGTCGAGAACGCGGGGACTTTTCTCGCCCACCGCGGAAGCGATCGCGACGGCTTCGCGCGCGGCCTCGTCCGGAAGGCAAAGAACAACAATATCTGATTGTTCCATCAGTTCCTTCTTGGCGCCGGGGTCCTTGCGCAGCTTTTGCGGCAGGCTCAAAAGCTCGATTTCTGGCTGCGCTTTGAGCCGCGTGCGAATTCCAAGCCCGGCCGTCCCGGCGTCGCCATCAATAAAAATTTTCACGGGCATTTTTCGGCCTTGTGGCAAGCAGCGTTGCAAGCTCGATCGCGTGTGGTCCCGCTCTATTTGTTTTCTCGCATGATGTTACGCAAGAAGCCCGCAACTCTTTGGGATCATGGCCTGGTGGTTCACCAGGCTTCTTCGGGTCAGTTCCTAGCTCGCGTCATGGTTTATGGCATAATGCCAACCCCAAATGGGCTCGTCCCCACCGCGACCGTGGTCACCATCTTTTGCTTGGCCGTGCGGATGACCGAAACATCGCCGGAGCCCTCATTCGCGACATAGGCGTGTTTCCCATCCCGGGCAAAGGCGATCCCAAAGGGCAAAGTCCCCACCGGGATCGGTAACCCCACCACGGTCTTGGTGGATGTGTCGATCACCGAGACAGTGCCGGGGGAATTAAAATTCGCGACATAGGCGTGTTTCCCGTCCGGGGTAATGGCTACCCCCTCGGGTGTAGCCCCATCCCCCACCGCGACCGTGGTGAGCACGGTGTTGGTGGTCGTGTCGAACACCGAGACAGTGTTGGCGCCACCCGCGACATAACCGTGTTTCCCATCCGGGGTGACGGCGACCGCCGTGGGGAAAGTCCCCACTGTGACCGTGGCCACCACCGTGTTTGTGGCCGTGTCGATCACCGAGACATTGCTGGAGCCCTTATTTGCGACATAGGCGTGTGTCCCATCCGGGGTGACGGCGACCCCAAACGGGCTAGTCCCGACCCCGACCGTGGCCGCCACGGTGTTGGTGGAGGTCTTAATCACCGAGACAGTGCCGGAGCCAGAATTCGTCACATAGGCGTGTCCCCCGCCCGGCGCGACGGCGACCCCCTTGGGCTTAAGCCCCACCGGGACCGTTGCCGCCACCGTGTTGGTGGCCGTGCCGATCACCGAGACCGTGCCGTCGCCGCTATTCGCCACGTAGGCCTGTGTCTCATCCTGCGTAAAGGCGACCTGCTGGGGTCCACTCCCCACCGGGATCGGTAACCCCACCACCGTGTTGCTGGCCGTGTCGATCACCGAGACCGTGTTGGAAAAAGAATTCGTCACATAGGCGTGTGTCCCATCCGGGGTCACGGCAACCCCTAGGGTCAGGACTCATTGCTTGAGATAGCAGGCGAGCGTTGCAGCGATGCAGATCGAGGAGAAGAAGGTATGGGCACATCGATCGTAGCGGGTCGCGATGCGCCGCCAATCCTTGAGC
>JBOHJU010000254.1:0-4171 GCA_050728755.1 Methylocella sp. | reverse complement strand
GTTTGAGGCCTTGCTTGCGTCCGTCACTGCCTATCGTCCGGCAACGCTCCAACCTTTGTTCCAGCGCCTTGAATCGTTCCGCCGCGCGGCCCATTTTTACATGCGGAGACTGTTGCGCGAGGCGATTGGACAGGAGCGCTAGTCCTAGCTGCCCGCGGCTGAACGCTTTTGAACGCACGCCATCGAGGCGGCTCTCCAAATTGTCGAGCTGCTGGCGGCGCAGCGCAAAAATGCCGTCGCTTTGCGGAAGGGCGCGTAAAAGAGCACGGAATTCGCCGCGGCGGCGGTCGAGGCCCCGCAGGGCGGCGGCGCTATGGCGGCGGGCGAGATCGGCGAGCGCGGCGGCGAGTTCGCTCCGTACCGGCACCGCTTTTTCCGCCGCCGCCGTCGGGGTCGGCGCGCGCAAATCGGCGGCGTGGTCGATCAAGGTCCAATCCGTCTCGTGCCCGATCGCAGCAATGAGAGGCACAAGGCTCCGCGCCGCCGCGCGCACGACGATCTCCTCGTTGAAACTCCACAAATCCTCGAAGGAGCCGCCGCCCCGCGCGACGATAATCACGTCCGGCCGCCGCAACGAACCGTGCTCAGGCAGGGCATTGAAGCCGTCGATCGCGGCCGCGATCTCGGCCGCCGAGGTTTCGCCCTGGACCCGCACGGGCCAGACCACGACATGGCGCGGAAACCGCTCCGCGATGCGGTGCAGGATGTCGCGGATGACGGCTCCCGTGGGCGACGTCACGATGCCTATGCGCGTGGGCAGAAACGGTAACGGCCGCTTGCGTGCTTCATCGAAAAGCCCTTCCGCCGCGAGTTTCCGGCGGCGCTCCTCGACAAGCGCCATGAGCGCGCCGATGCCCGCTGGCTCCAACGCCTCGACGATGATTTGATAGGTCGATTTGCCTGGATAGGTTGTGACCTTGCCGGTCGCGACGACTTCCAAGCCCTCCTGCGGCTTGGTCTTCAGCCGCGCGAACACGCCCTTCCAGATGACCGCATCGATGCGAGCGGATTGGTCCTTCAAACAGAAATAGGCGTGGCCGGAAGAATGCGGCCCGCGGTAATTTGAGATCTCGCCGCGCACGCGCACAAAACCAAAGCGATCCTCGACCGTCCGCTTCAAGGCGGCGGACAACTCGCTGACGCTGAGTTCGATCGCGTTGCTCTTCGAGAGATCGGACATGGCCCACCATGCCGGATTCCGGCGGCGCGGGAAAGAGAGCGTCATCCCCCGGGCCACGGTATCATGTTCTTTGACCGCACTGGGGGAGCGCGAAAATCCCAAAATTTCCTCCCTGCGAGAGTTATTTTGGCTAAACAAGGCGATGACCCCCTTCGCCCCCGAGCAATACAAGGAAACATTGATTTTTCTCGCGACGGCGGGCGTGGTCGTGCCGCTATTCCGGCGCTTGCAGTTCAGTCCGGTTCTGGGTTTCCTTGGCGCGGGTGTTTTGCTTGGCCCCTATGGCCTTGGCGCGCTCGCCCGCCAAATCGGCTGGCTCGCTCCGTTCGCGCTTGATAATGTCGAACAAATCGCGCCGGTCGCGGAATTCGGCGTCGTCTTCCTCCTGTTCATGATCGGCCTTGAACTGTCGTGGCAGCGTTTGGCGATTATCGGCCGGCTTGTCTTCGGGCTCGGCGCCCTGCAGGTCTTCGGCTCGGCCGCCGCGCTTGGCGCCTTGGCCTTGATCCTGGGGGGACCTCCAACCTCGGCGGCGGTGCTCGGTTTTGCGCTTGCCCTGTCGTCCACGGCCATCGTGATTCCGGTGCTTGCCGAGGCAAAACGGCTCGGAACCACGGCGGGCCGCACGATTTTCGCCGTCCTGCTTTTTCAAGACCTGATGGTGGCGCCGCTCCTGTTCATGGTCGCCATGCTCGGAATGCGCGGCGGCGGCCTCGGCATGGCCGTTGTCTCTTTTCTGGTTCCCGCGCTCACCGGCTTGAGCGTCATCGTGCTCGGCGGCCGGCTCGTCATGCGGCCGCTCTTTCGGCACGTCGCGGCGGCGGGATCGACCGAATTTTTCATGGCGGCCTGCCTGCTTGTGGTGATTGGAACCGGCGTTCTCACCGCGGCGAGTGGCCTGTCGATGGGGCTTGGCGCCTTCATCGCCGGCATTCTTCTCGCCGAAACCGAGTACCGCCGCGAGATCGAAGTGACAATCGAGCCCTTCAAGGGTTTGCTGCTCGGGCTTTTCTTTGTCTCGATCGGCGCGAGCCTCGATCTTTCTCACATATTTTCCGCTCCGCTAATGGCCTTCGGTCTTGCGCTTTGCATCATTCTCGTCAAGTTTTGCGTCAACTGGATAGCTGGGTGGATAGCGCGCCTGCCCGTGCGGGTCTCCACCGAGGCCGCGCTTATGCTGGCACCCGGCGGGGAATTTGCTTTCGTCATCGTCACCGCGGCCGTCGCCGCCAAGGCCATGCCCGCCAAAGCCGGCGCAGAGGCGATGATCGCGGTGACTCTTTCGATGTTCGCCGTACCCTTCCTTGGCGCGCTCGCCAAGCGCCTGGCAAGACGACCCGCCGCATCGGAGCCCGCCACCCTCCTTGAGCCGGGCGAGGATGGTCCGGCGCCCGATGCAATCATCGCCGGCTTCGGCCGGGTTGGCCAGCTCGTCGGCGACATGCTGCATGCGCATGCTATTCGGTATGTTGCCGTGGATTCTGACCCCGCCTTGGTGAAACGGTTCCGGGCCGAAGGAAAAAACATCTATTGGGGCAACGCGTCGCGATCCGGGTTTCTTGAACGCTGTGGATTGGGAAAAGCCAAGGCTCTCATCATCACAATGGACAAGCCCGCCGACGCGGAAGACATTGTTCGCCATGGCCGCGCGGGTTATCCAGATCTGATCATTGTCGCTAGAGCCCGCGACGCGCATCACGCAACGCTTCTCTATGGTCTTGGCGTGAGCGATGCCGTCCCCGAGACTATCGAGGCAAGCCTGCAATTGTCGGAAGCCGTGCTCGTGGACATGGGTATCCCCATGGGCAAGGTGATCGCCTCAATTCACGCGAAACGCGACGAATTCCGGACAATCCTTCAGCCTGTCGCGGGCCGCGCCGAAGCAAGGCAGGCCATAAAAATGTCCCTTCGCGTCAAGGAAATGAACAAACGCCGGGCGAAATTGAAAACATTGGAGTAAGCGAGACCTCCATCAAATTTGTTCTTTGGCTCAAATAGTTAAATCGTCACTACAGCCAAGTGGTCGGAAGCGTTCACATGGCTGAGGAGGTCTGAGACCTTGCCTGTGACTGCGATGAAGTCCGCCGGAGGCAAGGCCAGCGCGCCCTCGAACGGGTAATCGAGAAGCCGGGCGATGACCAGGATGCTGACGATGCCCACCGTGAAGCACGCAGCGATGGCGACCGCCGTCGTCCTGTATTGAATCCCGGAGAACGACACGAACAGCGCCAGCACGATTGTGAAGGCGATCAGCACGCACCAAAGCGGGACCGGGATGCCGCTACTCGCCTGAAAGATCCGCGTCTCTCGCTGCGTGTGTGCCTGCGCCAGAAGCGACAAAATCTCGGCCTTCTTGTCGCGCTGATCGGGATTGCTCAGCTGCAGGTTAGCCGAATCCTGGAACAGGACCTCGAACCTGTGACTTGATTCGATGTCCCGCGTGCGGTGCCGGGCCATCATCGGCCATTCGCGGCCGGCGACGGCTTCGAGATAAGCCCGCTCCGCCGTTAGGATTGCGTTGGCCTGCGCGGGCTCCAGCGTCGCCGCTATCATCGCTACGCCGTGCATAGCGCTGACCTCCAGATCGACGGCTTCCGCCGCCTCGTTGTATTGACCCCAGGCCTCGCTGAACACGAAGGCGAGGAGCACAGCGAACACGACACCGAGCTGCAGGAAAACAACCGAACCGACGTCGTGGTGATGACGGCGCAGGTCGATCTCGACGCGGCGCTGGATGAGCGCGGTTGCGAACGCCGCGACGACGCCGGCGATCAGTATGGTCGAGATGGCGGCGGCGTAACTCATGGGCGATCACGCGACCGGTGTCGGCAGAGCCGAAAAATTCATTGTCGGCCGCTCTGAACGCACCCGTCCGGCATGCCGTCTCACCGCCGACGATCAAACTCGGCAATGTCGCAGCTGCCAAAAGCCGCACGCTATCCCATGGGATCAATTGCGGCGCTTCAGATGGTCTTCGAGATAGGCGAGCGT
>JBOHJU010000253.1:0-4197 GCA_050728755.1 Methylocella sp. | reverse complement strand
TTCCTCATGCGGCGCAAAATCGACGATAAGGAGGCGGCCGCCCGGCCGCAAGGCGCGCGCGGCCTCGCGAAGGGCGCGCAAGGGATCGTCGAGATAATGCAGAACCTGATGCATGATCGCGAGATCGTAAAAATCCGGTTCGATCGGCATCGCGTAAATATCGCCTTGGCGCAATTGCGCATTGCGCAAACCTGCACGCTCCAAGCGCGCGCGCGCGAGGCTCAGCATGTGCGGCGATTGATCGACGCCAACCGCCCGCGCGGCCAGGGGTCCCAAAAGTTCGAGCATCCGACCCGTGCCGGTGCCAAGATCGAGAAGCGCCTGGACCGGGCCAGGGCCGGCCGCCTTGCGGATAGCGGCCTCGACGCGTTCTTCCGGAACATGCATGGCACGCACCTCGTCCCAGTTTGCCGCTTGCGCCGCGAAATAGCGGGCCGCCTGGTCCGCGCGGGTCTGGCGGACCTCGCCGAGCCGCGCGCGGTCGGCTGTGAGATGCGGGTCAGACGGCGAGAGGCGCGCGATGATGTCGCGGGCAAAACCGGCCACCGGCCCGGTTGGCGCAATTCGAAAAAAGACCCAGGCGCCCTCGCGATGGCGCTCGGCAAGCCCGGCGTCGACGAGGAGCTTTAGATGGCGCGAGATGCGCGGCTGCGATTGGCCGAGAATCGTGACAAGTTCGCTGACCGTGAGTTCGGCTTCGGCGAGAAGCGCGAGCAGGCGTAGCCGCGTGGCCTCGCCCGCGGCGGCGGCGGCAGCGAGAATGGCGTCGAAGGGAATTTGGCCGGGCATGGGGTTCCTGCATGAGTGCGCCGGTATTCACAATATGCAGATATATTTATATGTAAAGTCATTTTTGGCGCTGTCGCTTGGCCGCAACGTTTCCTGCTTGGAGAAATCCCCGAGGAGGGTTAAGCTCGGCCGGTACGTCAACTTCAATGCCAAGGATGGCTATAATGAAAACCCTTCCCGTTTTGATGATCGCCGGTGCCCTTGTTCTTAGTTTCGGCGCAACCGGTTATGCGCAAATGCAGGCGAGCCCCCCTGCAACTTCGACAGCTCCCGCCGCCCCGGCGGCCCCCGCCACGCCAAAGGCGAAGAAACACCCAATGTCCGCCAAGTCCAAGGAATGTTCAGAGAAGGCCACCGCGCAAGGCTTGCACGGTAAGGCGCGGAAAGAGTTCCGCGAAAAGTGCAAGAAAGGCGAGATGTGACCGGTTGCCCGGCCGTTGAAGCAGTCCGCTACAGGTTGCCCGCGAAGAGCTGGCACGCCCGTAGCGGAACGTCGAATTTTGCGACGGCGCGGGCCATGGCGAGCAGGTCGAGCCCGATCCACGGCATGACACGGAAGATAAGGCCCCAGGCGAGAAACGCCTGGGCCGCGATCCCAAGGAATGCGCCCGAGAACATCTGGACCGTCAAACCTGCGGCCACGAACGATCGTTTATATGCAAGCAGGATTATCGCGCGGCTTTACCTCTTTGACCCCGCCCTGTAGAACCAGCGCAACGCAATGCCCCGCCGGGTACAAGGAGCCCAGGTACAAAAAGCCTATATCGAACGCAAGCCCTCACCCTGAGGAAGCTCGAAGGGCTGTCTCGAAGGGCGAGGGCGCCTCGGGTGCCCGCGGCGACGCATCCTTCGAGACGCGCGCTTCGCACGCTCCTCAGGATGAGGGCTAGGCTTTTTGAAACAGGTTCTAAGTAGCTCGCGAGTCCTCACAAGGCAGCAGTGCTGCACGATCGACCCGCATGATTTTGCTCCGCTCGCTTGTCTTTCACATGGCGTTCTATCTGTGGACAACCGTGCTCGCACTCGCCGGGCTGCCTGTTCTCGTCATGGGCCGCCACAGCGTCCAGATCTACGCAAAATTTTGGACGCGCTCGTCGGTTTGGCTTCTCGAAAAGATTTGCGGAACCAGGATCGTGTGGCGCGGCCTCGAAAATCTTCCGCGCGGCGCCTGCATCATTGCATCAAAACATCAATCGGCGTTAGAAACCTTGGCGCTCTCGACCAAGGGAGAGGATTTTTCCTTCATTCTCAAACGCGAGCTGATGGCAGTCCCTGTTTGGGGCTGGTATCTTAAGGGCACCGGGCAAGTTGCCATCGACCGCGCCAAACGCGGCGAGGCATTGCCCGATCTCACCCGGCAAGTGATTGAGGCGATCGCGCAAGGCCGCCAAATAATTATTTTTCCGGAAGGCACGCGCAAGCCGGCCGGCGCGCCGCCTAGTTATAAGTCAGGGGTAGGGTATCTTTATACCGACGCGGGAGCCGTTTGCGTGCCGGTCGCGTTGAACACGGGCCTCTACTGGCCGCGCCGCAGTGTTTCGATCCGTCCGGGCACGGTCACGATCGCCTTTCTCGATGCAATCGAACCGGGCCTCGACCGGCAGAGCTTCCTGCAGTTACTGGAAGAACGGATTGAAGCAGCAACAGCGGAACTCATCGCCGTGGCGTTCGCCGCCGATCCCTCGTTAATGGGCGCGCGAGCCCGGCCGGATTCCGCGGTTTCGTAGCGCGCCGTATCGGGCGCCGCCTTCGCATTCCACGCCACGACGCCGACTCCGGGCAGGCCACCGGCGGCCTGCTTGCGATGAACCCAAGCCGCGCGCGGCCCAAGGTGAATCCAAAAAATCGCCTCAACGCAAGCATTCTTTCGGATCTTCAAAGAGTCGGGGCATATGTCACGTAGTTTGTCACCATCCACCGGCGAGAACCGGATCGGACGATAGCCTTTCTTGTACCGCGGCGGGGGAGAGTCCGTCCTGACGCAGAGCCCGGAGCGATTTGGCCCTTGAACTTTTTGACAATTTCTGTCCCGAAGCGTCGCGCAAAAGGGCGTGATGGCGATAGGCAGGAGCGGGAAGATCGAGCAGGACCTGCAACAAACGATGCAAGCTCGTCGCCAGGAAGAGGTCTTCGCCCCGGAAAACATCGGTCACGCCTTGCAGCGCATCGTCGACAACCACGGCGATATGATAGCTTGCGGGTATATCCTTGCGTGAAAGCGTCGTATCGCCCCAAAGAGAGGGTTCGGCGGCCACTTCGCGTGTTTTTGCGAAATGGCCGATTTCGCGCCAGGCGAGCCCGCGGCCGACTTTCGCGATAGCCGCCTCCATGTCGATCCGCAGCGCTGCGGGCCGGCCGGCCGCTATCCGCCGGCGCCTTTCCCCGCGCGAGAGATGCTTGCACATCCCTGGGTAGAGTGGGGAGCCGTCAGGGTCCCGCGGCCAGCCGGTCCGCCCGGCCACCGCATTCATGATTTCGCTGCGCGAGCAAAAGCAAGGATATGTCAGGCCTTGCGCGGAAAGCTTCGCGAGCGCGCTTGCATATTCGCTAAAATGCTCGGATTGGCGGCGGACCGGCGTTTCCCATGCAAGCCCGAGCCAGCCGAGATCCTCATAGATCGCCTGTTCGAATTCAAACCGGCACCGCTCGATGTCAATATCCTCGATTCGCAGCAAAAAGCGGCCACCCGCCGCGCGCGCCATGTCGAAATTCAGCAAGGCGGAATAGGCATGGCCAAGGTGAAGATAACCGTTGGACGAGGGCGCGAAACGGCAAACCCGGTTGGAAAAGGTCCGTGTCATGTCTTAAGCTCCAAGTCTTAAGCTCCAAGTCTTAAGATCCAGGCCGGAATGACCGGCCGCGGGAGCGGCGGCAGCATGGGGCCGCCGTTTCGAACCGCCCTTAGGACAGTTCCTAAAAAAGGGGTGGCAGACCTTTTCCCCAAGGAACTGCCCCAACTCTTTAATATTGAGCGATTTCTGTTTGGTCGAAGGATTCGAACCGAAGGGAAACGCGGGAGCGGAAATGCGCCACGAGCCCAGGCCTTGCCAACGAAATCCGGCAGGGCGATTGACGGTCCTGCTGCTGCAAAACCTTGACCTTCGCACGAAAACAAGGTTCCTCGGCAAACCCAAAACCCGTGGACAATACTAATATGGCGGTTACGCTCGACGGGCCACGCCTCGCGGCAAAATCAACCGCGCCGGAGCAGCTCGTCGTCTTTCTGCACGGATATGGCGCCAACGGCAACGATCTGATCGCGATCGGCAAGCAATGGCGGAATTTGATGCCGGGTGCGGCGTTTGTCGCGCCGAATGCGCCCGAGCCTTGCTCCCAGGCCCCAGGCGGCCGCCAATGGTTCCGTCTGTTCACGCGCGACCCAAACGAACGCTGGGCCGGCGTCAACAA
>JBOHJU010000252.1:0-4215 GCA_050728755.1 Methylocella sp. | reverse complement strand
AGATACGACAAACTCGCGCAAAACTTCTTTTCGGCCCTCTGCTTTGTCGCTACCTTAGCTTATTGGATCTGAATGAATTGAGTCCGGACCCTAGAGGAAAGTAAAACCAATCTCGCCACTTTGCACAGCTTGCGCGCGCTCGGGGTTGGCATTGCGATGGATGATTTCGGCACCGGCTATTCCGGCCTAAGTTATCTGCGTACCTTTCCCTTCGACAAGATCAAGATCGACCAGTCGTTCATTTCCGAGCTTGGCGAGAGCGGGGATTGCAGGGCGATTATGCGAGCGATCGCCACTCTGGGATCGAGCCTCGGCATTCCCACGCTGGCTGAAGGCGTCGAGACGGAAACGCAACTCGCCCGGTTGCGCGAAGCCGGCTGCACGGAAATGCAAGGCTATTTGTTCCGCCGGCCGGTTCCCGCGAGCGAAATCGCGGATTTGCTGCGTTCGCACCCCAACTCCCGGCAAGCCAATGAATATCGTCTAACCGCTTAGAGACTGTTTGCGCTGGCGGATTATAATTTCGTTAGAGCAATCCATCGTCGGCATAGGGCCTAACTCCGGATTTTCCGTTCATGGTAAGTTCAGGCTCTTTGATGCACTGTGAGAACGAAAAGCGCCGGGCCCCAAGCCTTGAAGACCCCGTGCGGCAACCACAAGGAGATTAAAAGATGACAAGCATGTTGAGGAAGGCCGCCATAAGCACCGTCGCCGCTCTGACATTGGGGGCCGGCGTCACGGCGGCCGCTACCCCATCCACGGCACAGGGCTGGCACGGCCATGGTTGGCATGGCGGAGGGTGGCACGGCGGTTATTGGCGCGGTGGGCGCTGGTACGGAGGTGGCTGGGGCTGGGGCGGGCCGGTCGCGGCGGGCGTTCTCGGTGGCCTTGCGCTCGGCGCGCTCGCCGGATCGGCCTATGCTTATGGTCCCGCCTATTACAACGGCTGCTTTTGGCAGAACCAGCCAGCCTATGACGCATGGGGCAATTTTTCCGGCTTTCAACCGGTCTGGGTCTGCTATTGATTTTGGGTCGGCGGCGGAAAAGCCCCGCGGATGGGCGGGGCTTTAATTTTTTTTCAATTTCTACCTGAACGAGCGCAACCTTTCCAGGCGCCCCGCGTTGAGACAGGTGAGTTGCGGCTCGCACGGGCCAGATTTTTTCGAAGATTATGCCCGCACCGGCGCCCAGTCCGCCAGGGGGAGGGAAACAGGACAATGATCAAGTCGCGCAATGCTATCGGAAAGCAGGCTCTCAAGTATGCCATGGCGGGAATTGCGGTTTCCTGTCTCGGAGCGGCGGTGTTCGCGGCTCCGATGACGATCACCCCGAAGGCGAAGATTTTTGGTCCCGGGCGGACGCGCGAGACGAAAACAGTCTCTGCGCCCCTCGGTAAGGGTCCGGCGTTTCAGCTTGGCCGCGCGGCGCCAGGCGAGGACGAGGATTGCGTCAAGGTCACCCGCATGGTCGGTCCCGACGGGAGGGTCTATGTGACGCGCGGTCTAATTTGCCAGGATTAGGTACGGACAGACTTTACCAATGACTCTTCCGGTATCGCTCCGGGCCTGTTTCGTGTGAGGGATGACCGTTGCCAGCGTTTTGGGATTGGCGTCCGAGCTCCGGCCGCTCGGCCGTCCTCGCTGTTGGCTCGGCCCTCCGCCCGCGGGCGAGTTACGCCTGAAGCCAGATTTTCCCGCTCCCCCGATCGCGGCTCATGACTTGGTTCCACCCTATCTCCGTTTATCTGGATCAAGGGAGAGGATAACTCCATAACCCCGCGCCTTATCGCCAATGCTGGTCTAAATATACGATATTGTCGGCTTTTTAAATGTTGGTCCTTTAAATTTCCGCTTGATTTCGGCCTGGGCTCGGCGGCAAGGGGCGCCGCATCGGGAATAGCGGTTATTTGCAAAAAAAAACCAGACGTTGCGGCGAGGCATCCAAAGCCTGCCTTATTTCAGCCGTGCATTTTTCCTGATATACGGAAACGAGGGGATCCGCTCCAACCCAAAGCAGAGCCGTGCGTGCCCGTTTGCGACAGGGCCGGCCTGGCCAGCACTCGCAAAGTCGAGGGAGGCGTGCGGCGTTCCCGGCCATTATAGTACCGTGGTGTTGTCTATCATTCTTCCGGAGGAAAATTCGCCGTTTCACCGCGCGTGACGGAACGGCGGCCAAGACTCCAACGAGGGGCGCCCGCCGTTAATCGTTGCGTAAGGAATGTAACCTCCGGCAACGGTTCAAGGGTTTTCTGTCAAGCCATTTGAGACCCTGATCGTGGCGCTCGATTTCGAAATTAGGACCGTGCATGCCGACGATTGCCCTGGTCGATGACGACCGCAACATCCTCGATTCCGTGGCGATCGCCCTCGAAGGAGAAGGCTATCGCGTGCAGACATATACGGATGGATCGACGGCGCTCGAAGATTTGAAGAGCAATCCTCCAGATCTTGCGATTTTCGACATCAAGATGCCGCGGATGGACGGTATGGAATTGCTCCGCCGGTTTCGTCAGAAATCCGACGTGCCGGTGATCTTCTTAACCTCAAAGGACGAGGAAATCGACGAATTGTTCGGGCTCAAGATGGGCGCCGACGATTTTATTCGCAAGCCGTTCTCGCAACGGCTTCTGGTCGAGCGTGTCAAGGCCATTTTGCGCCGCGCCAATCCCAAGGAACCCGGAACGCAGAAGGAATCCGAGGCGAAGTTACTCGAACGCGGTTTTTTGAAGATGGACCCGGAGCGCCATGCCTGCATCTGGAAGAATGCCGCCGTGACCTTGACGGTCACCGAATTCTTGATCCTCCAGGCGCTCGCGACAAGACCCGGAATCGTCAAGAGCCGTAATGCCTTAATGGATGCAGCCTATGACGATCAGGTCTATGTCGACGACCGCACGATCGATAGCCACATCAAGCGATTGCGCAAGAAATTCAAGGTCGTCGACGAGGAGTTTGAAATGATCGAGACGCTTTATGGCGTGGGCTACCGCTTCAAGGAATGACCTTGGCCCCGCCCCAAGTCAATCGCCTCGGGCCGGCAGACGCGGGCGTCTCCTCAGCATGGTGTGTGAGAGGGATAGCCGGTTTCGCACGAAATCGCGCCAATGCAAAAAATTTTTAGCGCTTCAAGCTTTTCGCCGCAGCGCGCGGCGGGGCGATCTGCCGTTATGCGCGGCGTAAATGCGATATAAGGCACCGGTATTCCGGCTATCGATCCAAATCGGGGCGGAAGCCGGTCAGTGTTTCGGGTTTAGGTAGGATACTTTACGCCCCAAGGAGGGAGATCGGCGGACAATGAGTCTCGAAGCACGCGAGGGCTTCGAACGAGTTCCCCGCGCCGCCCGGCGGGCCAAGCGCATGCGCCGAAGTGTTGGCCTGCGCCTGCGCGGGTTTGCGCGCGCCGCGGGCGCCCGCTTTGCGTCCCCGTTAACCCGCCGGATCGTGGTTTTGAACCTGGGCGGCCTCGCGGCTCTCCTCATCGGCTTCCTTTATCTAAATCAGTTCCGCGAAGGCCTGATCGACGCCAAGGTGCAGAGTTTGCAGATCCAGGCCGAAATCATCGCTGCGGCGATCGCGGCGTCGGCCACCGTCGAAACCGACTCGATTGCCATCGATCCCGAAAAGCTTCTTCAGCTCGCTCCGGGCGAGAGCTACGCGCTTGCCGACGAAACCGCACCGTCGCTGGAATTTTCCATCAATCCAGAACGCATTGGGCCGGTCCTTCATAGGCTTGCTTCGCCGACCCGGACGCGGGCGCGAATCTATGATCGCGACGGCTATTTGTTGCTCGATTCGCTCTCGTTGACGAGCCGGTCCAATATCATGCGCTATGACCTGCCGCCGCCCGCACGACACGAAGCGTCCTCCCTATGGACGCGCATCGGCCGTGGCATGAAGGGGCTTATGGGCCAGCCTGGCCTGCCCCCTTATGAAGATATCGGCGTCGGCAATGGCAAGAGCTATCCCGAAGTGGCGCGGGCGCTAAGCGGCGGCGCACAATCGATCGTGCGCGTCGATGCCCAGGGAGAGACAATTGTTTTGGTCGCCGCGCCGATCCAACGCTTCCGCGCCGTGCGCGGCGCCTTGCTCTTGTCGACGCAAGGCGACGACATCGACAAGATCATTGCCTCGGAACGCTGGGCCATCGTCCGGATCTTTCTGGTTTCCTCGGCCATCATGTTCCTCCTTTCTCTTTTCATCGCCGGCACGATAGCCG
>JBOHJU010000251.1:0-4217 GCA_050728755.1 Methylocella sp. | reverse complement strand
GGTTTTGGTTGCGCCGGCGCCGGCGCCTGCTTTTCAGAGGTCAGGCTGACCAGCGCATTGGCGACACCTGCCAATTGTTTGACCGCGGCCTCGGCGGCGGCACGCATTGGCTCGAGCGCCGCCGATTGGCGCGGATCGATCGCGATCGACAAATAGACCTTTCCGTCCTTAATCGAAAGACCGGAAAGCGCGCCCGACCCCGGCAGCGGCGTCTTGCCATCGGGTCCCGGAACCGAGTTAAGCGCGGCAAGAACGTCTTGATCGCTGACCATTCTTAAGGCACGCTCCCTTAGCGGCATCGCGTGCGGTTATATAGGCGCTGGCAGCGTTCTGTTCAATCCCGCGATTGTCCCCCGCGCCAATCGTCCAGACTCGTTCATGTTCACGCTGAATGAGATTGCGACTACGCTCGCGCCTTTTGTTACCTTGATCGCGCAACGGCGACACGCCATTCCGCGGTTGACGCAATCGCTGGCTGGACTGCCGCGGTTCGCTGGGCCGGGGCGCTCGTTGAGGCGGACGCCAAGCTTCTCACGAGCCGAGGCTATCATCGCGGGCGTTTCGCATCTTGGCGAATGGCAGCATGCGCAGGAGGATCGTGTCCTTGCCGGCAAAATGGTGTTTTAGGGCGGCCGCGACGTGCAACCCAATCGCCGCGATCAGGACTTTTGATACGGTCTCGTGGACGAATTTGGTGCGCGCCTCCAGCAGCGGATTCGGGCCGGTCAGATTGGGCACGGCGAAGCCGCCGGCGAAGAAATAAAAAGCGAGGCCCGCGCCTATCCATCCCTTGAAAAAACTGAACAGAGACTTGCCTTATTTCACGCACCCGGGATCGTATATGAGGGTCCCGCCAGCCAACCAACAATTACATCGGTCACTGCAATCAAATGGGGCTTCCCGATGAAGCGCGAAGGAGAAGGTCATTGCTCCTTAGCGTTCACAAAGGCCGCGTCCGAACCGCCTGGCTATGGGCGTTCTGCTTCGCGGCTTGCTTCAATCTGACCCTCGTTTGGCCGCTTGGCTGCCGCGCCATAGATGCTTCTCCGAGCGGCTGGCGAACGGTCAGGATAGCGAGCGAAGGCGCGCGCCCACCCTACAACTATCTGGACCACAACAAACTTGCCGGTTTCGAGATCGACCTTGCGCGTGATTTATGCGCCCGCATGAAGGTGCACTGCAGCTTCATCGCGCAGGATTGGGACGGGCTTATTCCTGGCCTTCTCGCGCATCGCTACGACGCGATCATGGCGGCGATGGAAATCACCAGCGAAGCGCGCCAAAAAATCGCCTTCACCAAACCGTACGTCCGCATGCCTTCCGTTTTCATGACTGCAAAGCAGGGAGCTCCTCTCGATACGAGTCCGGCGGGCCTCGCCGGCAAAGCGATTGGCGTCGAGTCGGGTGGCACCAACGAGGCCTATCTCGATGATGTCTATAAACAATCGGAAATCCGCCCCTATGCGACGCTCGAGGAAGCCATCCTCGATCTCGCCGAAGGGCGGCTCGACGCCGTCATCGGCGACAAGGACGCCATCGTCGAATACATGAAAACGCGCAAGGAAGCGCAATGCTGCGTCCTTAGCGCGGACGTGCCGCACGATCCAGCCTATTTCGGCGACGGGATCGGAATCGGTCTTCGCAAGCAGGACAAGGGACTGAAAGCCATGTTCGAGAAGGCGCTGGACTCTAGCGTGGCCGATGGCGCATTTGCCAAAATTAGAGCCAAATACTTCGACTTTAAGATCGATTAGCCTCGGCACTCCTTAGCGCGAATCGAAAGGCACTACGCTCCGGCCGAACATCTTGCGTCGACCGGAATGTTCTGCTTCCAATACTCGGGTCCGGCAAAATGCGCGTGAAGGAGGCTAAAAAGGCCTCCGAGGGACGATTTAATGGCTGTACTGTATCATGAGGGACGTTTTCCACCAGGCGAACTCGACTGGCCTCGCCTTCTGCCGCTCATCGGACCCGCCAATGCGGCTATTGCCCGCTACGACGGGGTGCTGCATGGCGTCCCTAATCCCAACGTGCTGCTTTCGCCGCTGACTGTGCAGGAAGCCGTTCTATCGAGCCGAATTGAGGGAACGCAGGCGACCTTGGGTGAAGTGCTGGAATTTGAAGCCGAAGGCGAACCTTTCGATGAAAGCACGCCCAAGAAAGCCGACATCCGCGAGGTGCTGAACTACCGCGCGGCGCTGTATGAAGCTATTCGTTTGCTTGGCGAACTGCCCTTGTCGCAGCGTTTGATCCGAGAGACGCACAGGGTGTTGATGCAGGGGGTGCGCGGCCACAACAAATCGCCGGGAGAATACCGCCGGATCCAAAACTGGATCGGGGCGCCCGGCTGCCCGATCGAGCAAGCGCGATTCGTGCCCTGCGGGGCGGACCGCTTGCAGGGCGCTATGACCGAATGGGAGCGCTATCTTCACGCTGATTCGCCAGACCGGCTCGTTCAACTAGCCATCGTCCATGCCGAATTCGAGGCCGTCCATCCGTTTTTTGATGGCAACGGCAGGCTCGGAAGGTTGATCGTTCCTATATTCCTGTTCAGTAAAGGTCTTCTCTCGCGCCCAAATTTCTATTTGAGCGCATATCTCGAGGGTCATCGCGATGAATATTATGATCGGCTTCTCGACGTATCCCGCGAGGATGACTGGACAGGATGGTGCGAGTTCTTTCTTCGGGCTCTGATCGCTCAGGCCAAGGAAAACCAAACTAAAGCGCTGGATATTTTATCGCTTTACCGGGAACGCAAGGAATGGATCGTGAAGGTTATTCGCTCGCAATATGCCGTCCGCGCCCTCGATTGGATGTTCACCCGTCCGATCTTCAAGGCGTCGGACTTCATTGAATCCGCCGATATTCCCCGGCCGACGGCCAGTCGTATCTTGCGCGAGGTGCGAGACAAAGGGCTATTAAAGGAAATCCGCCCCCCAAGCGGACGCCGAGCCGCTATCTTGGCCTTTCCTAGCCTTCTGAATATTGCCGAGGGGAGGGCCGCATTTTGAGGCTCATTGGCGCGTGACAAGATATTTTGTGTCTCACAGAATCGCATTTATGAGACACAAAGCCATTTGTCTGGCGTGGATGAACCACAATGAAGACCATAATAGCTCGACCTTCACCGCTGAGCCGGCGCCTTGAGAGGTTGCGCACGATGGACGACAGGAAAAGCGCGGCAGACTATTTGGATGCTGGTTATAATGACGCTTATGGCAAAAGTCGCGTTCCTCGGCCTTGGCGTCATGGGCTACCCCATGGCCGGGCACCTCAAGACGAAAGGCCACGACGTCACGGTTTACAATCGCTCGGCCGCGAAAGCAGAGAGATGGGTGGCGCAGTTTGGCGGCCGTGTGGCATCGAGCCCGAGGGAGGCCGCGCTTGATCAACAATTTGTCTTTGCCTGCGTCGGAAACGACGACGACCTGCGCGCCGTGACGACCGGCGCGGACGGCGCCTTCGCGGGCATCGAAAAGCCGGCGGTCTTCGTCGATCACACGACCGCCTCGGCGGTCGTCGCGCGCGAGCTCGACGCGATTGCGAAAGCCCAAGGATTTGACTTCGTCGACGCCCCGGTTTCCGGCGGCCAGGCCGGCGCCGAGGCAGGCGCACTCAGCGTCATGTGCGGCGGCTCGCCGGACGTTTACGCGAGGGCCGAACCGGTCATCCTTTGCTACGCTAGGGCCTGCCGCCTGATGGGACCTACGGGGTCTGGCCAACTCACCAAAATGATCAATCAGATCTGCATCGCCGGGCTCGTTCAAAGTCTGGCCGAAGGCCTCCATTTCGCTAAGCGCGCAGGGCTCGATCCAGATGCCGTCGTGGAAATCATCGGCAAGGGCGCGGCGCAATCCTGGCAAATGGACAACCGCCACAAAACCATGAGCGCTGGAAAATTCGAGTTCGGCTTCGCGGTCAAATGGATGCGCAAGGATCTCACGCTCTGCTTGGAGGAAGCGCGCCGCAATGGCGCAATGCTGCCCGTCGCCGCCCTGGTCGATCAATTCTACGCCGAGATTCAAAACATGGGCGGCGCGCGGTGGGACACCTCAAGCCTGATCGCGCGCCTGGAGCAGTCCTGAAGCGCCTTATACCAATCGCCCTAAGTTTTGACCTGTGCCCATTTTCTGGTTCCTATTGAGGTAATGAGCTCGGATTTGGCCATCAGGGCGTTCCAGGCGTCGCAACAGGCGTCAAGAATTGCCTCGTAGCTG
>JBOHJU010000250.1:0-4272 GCA_050728755.1 Methylocella sp. | reverse complement strand
CTCCAAGACCGTTGCGTAGATGAAGGCGGAGTTTGGATGGGTGTGCGCAGGCGATGAGCCGCCCGGCTGATATTCGACGAGCACGCCCTTAATGCTCTTCCCGGGGACATTTGGAAGCACATGGTCGTAGACCAACGTCACCTTTGCCTTGTCAGCGGCGGCGTCGCGGGCCGATGCTCCAGTTACAGAAATGGCTGCCAGCGCCACCGCGCAGAGAAATCTGCTATTCATTTGTGATCTCCTGTCGTGGATACGAAAGCGCCAGAGATTGCCGATGTGGTGGACCACCAGACCTCGGCGTTCCCCTTTGCCTGATTGCTTATTTCTGACGCGTGGATTGGCTGAGCCAGTCCTCGAAATGGGTTGCGCCGATGCGCGGATTGTCGCCGGGGATGAGCGATTGATCGTTCACCTCGATGTCGTAATAGCCCGCATGAGCATCTGCGACCACCGTGCGGGGATCATGGGTTGCGCTCAGGAATCGTCTAACGAGCTCGTCGATAGGCACCCGGTCCGGGCCGGCGATTTCGATCATGCCGTTCACCGGCGCCCCGAGCGTGACGTCAGCCACTGCGTCAGCCACGTCATCGGACGCGATAGGTTGGAACAGGGCCGGCGACAGGTGAGCCGTTTGCCCGACGGTGCCCGATTGGGCGATCGCACCCGTGAACTCGAAGAACTGTGTCGAGCGGACGATCGTGTAGGGAATCCCCGATGCCTTGATCAGGTTTTCCTGAGCCATCTTCGCGCGGAAGTAGCCATTCTCGAGAAGGCGATCGGTACCGACTACCGAGAGCGCAACATGATGCGTCACGCCGGCGGCTGCCTCCGCGGCCAGTAAGTTGCGCCCGGACGTCTCGAAGAATTCCAAGGCGGCCTTGTCCTCGAACGAGGGCGAGTTCGCGAGGTCGACGACAACCCGGGCAGCCGCAAGTGCTTCGGCCAGTCCCTCGCCTGTGACGGTGTTGACGCCTGAGTTGGGCGATGCCGCGACAACTTCGTGCCCCTTCTGACGAAGCCGACTCACGACCTTCGTTCCGATGAGGCCGCTGCCTCCGATAACTACGATCTTCATTGATATCTCCATTCGATGTGGACCACATACGAGGCATGCAGGCCCAGATAAGGCGGCTTGCCTGCAGGTGTTATGCTTTGATGAAGGCGAGCAGGTCGGCGGTGACCTGGTCCTAATTGGTGGCGGTGATGCCGCGAGGCGCACCGGTCAAGGTTTGGTGCGGGCGGAGGGACTCGAACCCCCACGATTTTTACCCCCGGAACCTAAATCCGGCGCGTCTACCAGTTCCGCCACGCCCGCCACGCCCGAGCCCCCAACGAACACAAGAAATTAGATCTTCCTGGTTTCGTGGGCAGAAGCGATCATGTCACCTTCTATTTCCAGTCTGGGCACGTTGGAGCAAACATGCCCCATTATCATTTCGTCATCTGGCACGTGTCCAAAAAGGGCGAGGCTAGCGTTGCGAATTGAAGAGCGCGTTCGACGGGACGGCGTCTTAAAATCCTTTAGAACGCGCACCCTTTGCGTCAGGGCCGGCCTTGACTTACGCCGCCGGCCGAACGGCGTCCGCGGGCGCGAGTTCCCAGCGGTCGGGCGAACGCCACAGCCGCGAGTGCAGAAGCTCACGCTCGAAGACGAACTCCTTGGGCAGCCGATCAAAGAACTTGTCGAACTCCTCCTCGTGCGCTTTCACCTCGGCGGTGCCGGCGTCCCGGCTGACTGCCATGAGCTCGTAGAACTTGTCCGCCGGGAAATCGAGGCCACTCCATTCGATGTCCTCGTGCCGCGGCATCCAGCCGATCGGGCTCTCAACGGCGTTCGCGCGACCGTGCGCGCGATCGACGATCCACTTGAGCACGCGCATATTATCGCCGAAGCCGGGCCAGATGAACTTTCCGTTCTCGTCCTTGCGGAACCAGTTGACTCGGAAAATCCGCGGCGGATTGGAGAGGCGACGCCCCACATTGAGCCAATGGCCGAAGTAATCGGCCATGTTGTAGGCGCAGAACGGCAGCATCGCCATTGGATCGCGGCGCATCGCCGCCTGGCCGATCGCGGCCGCAGTGGCTTCGGAACCCATTGTTGCGGCTATATAGACGCCGTGGCACCAATTGAATGCCTCGAACACGAGCGGCAGCTCCTTGCTCATGCGGCCACCGAAGACGAAGGCTGAGATCGGCACGCCTTCCGGCTTTTCCCAATCCGGGTCGATCGATGGACATTGGCTCGCCGGCGCCGTGAAACGGGCATTTGGGTGCGAGGCGGGGCGCCCGCAGCCGGGTGTCCAGTCCTCGCCCTTCCAGTCGATGAGATGCGCCGGCGGCTTGTCGGTCATCCCCTCCCACCAGACATCGCCGTCGTCGGTCAGTGCCGTGTTGGTGAAAATGCTGTTCTTGCTGATGGTCTGAACTGCATTGGGATTGGACTGCCGGTTCGTGCCGGGCGCGACGCCGAAGAAGCCGGCCTCCGGATTGATTGCGCGCAGTCTCCCGTCCGGCGCCTTCTTGATCCAGGCGATGTCGTCGCCGACGGTGCTGACTCGCCAGCCTTCAAATCCTTTCGGCGGCACCAGCATCGCCAGATTGGTCTTGCCGCAGGCGCTCGGGAAGGCGGCGCCGAGATAGGTTTTCTCTCCGTTCGGGGCTTGGATGCCCATGATCAGCATGTGCTCGGCGAGCCAGCCTTCATCGCGCGCCATGACCGAGGCGATGCGCAGCGCAAGACACTTTTTCCCGAGGAGCGCATTGCCGCCATAGCCGGAGCCGTAGGACCAGATCTCGTAGGTTTCGGGGAAATGCACGATGTATTTGCGCTTGATGTCGCCTTCGCACGGCCACGGCACGTCCTTTTGCCCTGGTTTCAGCGGCGCACCCACCGAGTGCATACACGGAATGAAGAAGCCGTCGCTGCCGAGCGCTTCGAGCACAGCCTTTCCCATGCGGGTCATGATCCGCATATTGACGACGACATAGGGGCTGTCGGAGAGCTGCACGCCGATCTTGGCAATGGGCGAGCCGATCGGCCCCATGCTGAATGGGATGACGTACATCGTACGGCCGGCCATGCAGCCATCGAACAGCCCGCGCAAGGTCGCGCGCATTTCAGCCGGCGGCGCCCAGTTGTTCGTGGGGCCGGCCTCGTCCTTGTTGTTTGAGCAGATGAAGGTCCGGTCCTCGACCCGGCCCACGTCGGACGGGTGCGAACGGGCCAAATACGAATTCGGACGCTTCTTTGGATTGAGGCGTATGAACGTGCCGGCGTCGACCATCATCTGGCACAACCGGTCGTACTCGCCCTGGGTTCCATCAGCCCAGACGACCTTTGCTGGCTTGCACAGCGCTGCCATATTGCCAACCCAGTCGCGCAGTTTGCCGTTGGTTGCCGGACTGTTCACGATAGCTACCATTTACCTTTCCTCCTAAAGTTTCGTGTCCACACTTGCCGCGGGCGGCCTCCCAATCCCGGCCTGCTACGCTGCCCATGCTAGCTTCGAGGCCGGCAATGCACAATATAAAAACTGGGGGCATCTCTCGGGACTGACCAAGCGCCGCCATAAAGGTCTTGAGCATCAAGGCCTTTGCCTTTGGCATTGGCGAGCATATCCGAATAGAGCTGATCAAAAGCTTCAGGCTTCATTGCCTTTTTGTTGCCCCGCCAAACCGTTTTTTGCTGAATGCGTCGCGCCCGGTGAACTACGAGCCGCTGCCGGCGGCGGCGGAGCAATTGGAACCCGGTCATTTGGCGGCGGCCACGATTTTGTACTGCGCCCTTTTCGACGATATCCTCGATCGGGCGCAGTCTCAAACCTATGGCCATGCGGCCCGGTATCTCGAAAAACTCGACGCGCTCGCGGCGCATGACGGTGCGGCAAGCGCGATTGTTTCGCATGAGACCTATCGCGCCGCGCCGGGTGTTCCCGGCGGCGTCTCGTCGAGCAATTGCGCGAGGCGCGCCGGGTCGGTTGGATAGCCTGCCTCGATCCAACGCGCTTGCAGTTCCTTCAGCGCCTCGCCGACGGCACGGCCCTCGGTGATACCGCGGGCGATCATGTCGGCGCCCGAGAACGGCAGGCGCGGTTCGGCCGTCTGTTGGAGAAATTTTCGTGCTTTCTCCCATTCGCCGTCGTGCCCCGGGAAGGCATCGGCTTGCGCCAATATGATCGCGTCGCCCGCGGCCTGGCGGCCGTGGCGGAAGAGCAAGCCCCGCAAATCGCCCGGCGTTGGCGGCTCGTTAAGCCCATGCAGGGTGACTAGAGC
>JBOHJU010000249.1:0-4319 GCA_050728755.1 Methylocella sp. | reverse complement strand
GCCGAGCACATCCGGGCTCGCGCTATCGGGGGCTCCGCGCCGGCCGCGTTCGCATCACCTCATGCCATGGATTTTGCTGAACTTGACCCACACAACTCGGCGAAGCGGCGGTTGGAATTAGGCGCGCGGTCCGACAGAGAGGTATCGCGATCCGGTGGCGCGGGCCGGCGGATTAGCCACGCGCTAAGCATGATTAACGCCACGCACCCGAGAAGCAAAAATATGTTGCGAACACGTCGCACGATATTCACGAGTTCCAGATCAGAGACGGATTCTTGCGCGCGCATCATAATGTATGTGAGCAAACCCGCGGCGCCGATCACCCCAGGCACCAACTTCAAGAAGATCATCAAGTCCATGAAGCATGATTCCAATAGAGAAGCCATGTGCAGACTTTATCGCGGCCGGCTAGCCGAAGATCGTACTTTTCTTTTTCGCTGCCGTCCATGGCGTCGAGGTTTTCGCAGGGCGCGCCCTGGTGCGGGCAGTTTTGGCCGGACAATCCCAGTACGCGGCGGCGCACAGTTCGATGGCAGCGCGATTTCGCGATCTTTTTTGGCCAGCTCGCGTCCGCGATCATGGCGCACTTTTTGAAACTCTCGCCGGATAATGCCAATTGGAGGCGACTCCTCGCCGCGCTGGCCAGCCTGTCGCGAATGCCGCGGCAAAATCTTCGGCCGGTTCTCGCTCAGGACGAAGGGAAATCGGCGCTAGACGACCTCGACGGTCGCTGCCTCATAGAGCGCCCCGGCGCCGGCATGGGCGCGAAACACGCCTTCCGGCAAAAATTCCACTTCGTTTGTTGCCGCATAGGCGAGCAGGTTTTCGATACGTGCCCGCGAGCGCGCTAAAACGGCCGGGTCCAAGCGGCCGTCCTCGGCCGCCGCCAGAATAGCTTGCGCGAAACCCCTGGCGCGGCCGGTGTCGGTAAAATGGGCGCAGACCATCACTATGTCGCAGCCGGATTCGATCAAGCGCACGGCAGTATCCGGGCTATCGAAAACCCCTTTCATCGCGCCCATGCCGATATCGTCGGACACCGCGACCCCGGCAAAACCAAGCTCGTCGCGCAGAATCCCGGTCACGAAACGGCGCGAGAGCGTGACCGGCGCATGCGCGTCGACCGCGGGATAGAGAATATGAGACGTCATGATCATGGAAAGCCCCGCCTCGATCGCGGCGGCGAAAGGTTTTAGCTCCCGCGCGCGCAGTGCATCAAGGCCGAGCGTCAGCGAGGGCAAGCCGAGATGCGAATCGATGCTGGTGTCGCCATGTCCTGGAAAATGCTTGCCGCAGGCGATGACTTTTTCCGCCTGCATGGCCCGCATGAAAGGCAGCGCCGCCGCGATCACGGACTCCGCGGTTTGCCCGAAGGCGCGTTCGCCGATCACTCTATTATCTGGGTTGGTGTGAATGTCGAGCACCGGGGCGAAGTTGAGGTTGACGCCGAGCGCGGCAAGTTCGCGGCCGATCGCGCGGCCAACTCGCGCCGCTTGCGCCGCCCATCGCGCGGCATAGGAGAAGCGGGTGACCGGCGGCGGCGTCCGGCACACCCGGCCCCCTTCGTGGTCGACGGCGATGAACATCCGCGCGCGCCCAGTTGCCGCACGAATATCGGTAATGAGCCGCGCGTGGCTCTCAAGCCAGGCTTCATAGGGAAGATCATGGCGGAAATTGCTCTTGAAGAGAATGACGCCGGCGGGGCGCAAATCGCCAAGAAGCGCGCGGTCGCGCTCGTCGAGGACCGGCGACGGCCGAAGGCCAATCAGGAAATGCTCGCCGGCGGCGGCGATTTTTCCGCGGAACATGCGGCGATCATCCCGTTTGACTTGCAAGCAAGTTTATTGCCGCAAAGCGTTAAGCGCGGCCTGGCTTCCCGCCGCGAAGCCAAATTTGCGTCATGCCGCCGAAGGCTAGCCCGAGCGCAGCCCAAAAGAGCGCACGCGCGCCGATGGACGCCAGACGAAAATTCCACAAGACGCTCGCCGGAAAATTGACTGGAACTTCATCGACGGGCGGCAGCGCCAAGGCCCCGATACAAGCCACCCCGACAAAGACGCCGGCAGAAACTAGCGCGCTGTTCCAGGAGCCGAGCCTTGCCGCGAGCTGTGGGGCAAGCATCGCGGCGAGCATCATGGCGAGGAGGGAAATCGCGAGCATCGCAAAATAAAGCGCGGTGCGCGCGCCGATTGTCTCCGCCGCGCCGATCGCCGGCGGATTGGCCGGATATTTCAGCTCCGGCACGAGCACCATCGCACCAAAGCCGGCCAAGGCCAGGAGCGCCGAAAGTGCTTTCGGATCGAAACCACTTACCCGCCCATAAACGAGCGCGAAAACCAAGCTGAATAGGCCGCCGATGGCGGCGCCATAGACAATATAGGCGGTCAAGAGTCCAGCGCCGCGCTGCACGCTCCGGCTTATGATTTCTGGCGCGGGCGGTTGCGCTGCCGCCTGCTCTAAGGCTGTCTCGAACGCAATGGCGCGTTCAATCGAAGGCTCTCCCGCGAGAAACGAAAAGCCCGCCGCAAGAAGACCTGCGAGAATGCCGGCGATGAGGCCGCGCAGAAGAAGACCGCTGACCACTCGCCTGCGTCCTCAATGACAGGGGAAGGCAAGGAGATGGCGTCCGTCGTGCACAAATTCATGGACGTAGTGGCCGGAAATCAGCGATGTCGCTCCTTGCTCGGCTCCGATGAAATAGAGCAAGAGGAACGCGAGAACTCCGGCGAATGCCGCCCAAGGGAAAATTTCGCGGATTGGGATGGGAACCGGCCAGGTTGCCGGAGCATAGATAACGCCGTTCATTTGCTGCCTTACAGGGTGTCCCGTCCCGGTGAGCCGCACGAGAAAGGAAGGATACGCCGAGTCCGGCGCGGATACGGCAAAGCGCACCCTAGGGGCGGCCGAACTGGCTGTCAACGCGGTGAGAGCCTAGGCTCGCATGCGAGATTCCTGTTGCCTTGCGCGCCGAACTCATCTAGAGGGGCGACCATCTCCGGGAAGGCGATTTCCGCGGAGTGTTTTGGGCATAGGTGGCGCGAGGAGAGGTGGATGGATCTATTTCAGCCGAACATCCAGTCGATGCCGCTCGCTTCCGCAATGCTCGCCAGGATTCGTCGCGCGCCCAAGACCGGCCCCCTCAAGGGTTGAGCACGATCTGACCGGACCAGGCCAGGCCTGATGGCGCGTTCCGGCGCCGCGTCCGCTTTCACTGCAATTGAGCTTTTCACGGCCCGCCTCGCTCCTTGCGTGGTGCGTTCCCATCGCAAACGCTTCGAGAGCCAAGGTTCGCCGTGACCTCTCCTGGAAAACGAGCCATGTTCCGCTTCTTCGAGACCCAAATCGATCCCTTCCGAAAGCATGACCAGACCATGCCGCCGGCAAATCTGCTCGGCTTCTATTGGCGCTATTGCCGGCAAGTGTGGCCTCTCCTTGCTTGCCTGATGGCGAGCGGCCTCGTCACCTCGCTGATCGAGGTGTCGTTGCTGCGCTACATCGGCTCGCTCGTCGATTTGCTGCGGGCGACGAGCCCGGCGCGCGTCCTTCAGGATTACGGCTCGAGCTTTCTGTGGATGGGCTTCGTGATCCTGGTGGCGCGGCCGCTCGCGGGCTTAACGCATGATCTCCTCGTCATGCAGGCGATCGCGCCAGGCATGACGAATCTTGTCCGCTGGCAGACGCATCATTTCGTCCTGCGCCAGTCAATCAGCTTCTTCGCCAATGATTTTGCCGGCCGCATTGCCTCGAAGATCATCCAGACCGGCCCGTCCTTGCGCGAATCCGTCGTGCAGATCATCGACGCGGTCTGGTTCGTGACCATGTTCGCGGTGAGCGCCATCGTCATCTTCGCGCAGGCCGATTGGCGCCTCGCCTGCCCACTGGCGCTGTGGATCCTCGCCTATATGGCGACCTTGGGTCATTTCGTGCCGCAGATCCGCGACCGGGGCGCGCTGATGTCGGAGATGCGCTCCGTCCTCACCGGCCGCATCGTGGACAGCTACACCAACATCCAGACGGTGAAGCTTTTCGCCCATCCGGAGCGCGAGGACGACTATGCCCGCACCGCGCTGGCCGAGCACACCGCGACTTTCCTGAGCGAGACGCGGCTGATCACCTTGATGAACGCGACGGTGACTGCCCTGAACAGCATCCTCATCATGAGTACGGGCAGCCTCGCCGTGTGGCTCTGGCTGAACGGCGCGGTGACGCTTGGCGCGATTGCCCTGGCCGCCGGCCTCGCCATCCGCATCTCCAACATGTCGGGCTGGATCATGTGGGAGGCGATCGGCATCTTCGAGAATATGGGCACCGTGCAGGAG
>JBOHJU010000248.1:0-4321 GCA_050728755.1 Methylocella sp. | reverse complement strand
TGTGAACACCGGACAATTTTCGCCGGGCCAGCTCGGGCGCCGGTGTTGAGTAATGTTTTGTGATGTCCGCTCTATCTCGCCTAACCAGCGAAGATAAGCTAGATGCTGATCGATTCCATGTTGAAGCGAATCATGCTCTCTTCCTCTCTGTCCCGCCGCCGAAGCGGTACGTGCAATGGAAAAATGAGAATGCCCAAAGGATAGAGTGTTATCGTGAGTTTACTGAGCGTGGCGGAGCGCTTTCGACGGAATCGGATCGCGCCCAAGGATGCAGGATGCGCGATCTCTCAAGAATCGGCGTATCTTCCTTTTGAAGGTATTTGGTGATCATGAGCCCAACCAACCCTCTATTGAAAGACGATCCGGCGCCAAGCCCGCATGAACCATCGGTGGAAGAAATTCTCGCATCGATCAGGCGAATTATCGCCGACGACCAGGCGCTGCTTGCGAGCGAGAGCGGGTTACGCGGGGAGGCTCCGCGGCCGGAGCCTTATGGCGAAGCCTTCGAGCCGGGTTCGCGCGCGGGCGCCGGGCGCGCTTTAATTTCAAACGCTAGGGACGGTTCAGCCGACGCCGCCTTCAACACCCTTCTCGCCAGCCGGTTTGTCCAGCGCAGCGACGCCGTCATTGGTCTTATCCGCGAAATGCTGCGTCCCATGCTCAAGGCTTGGCTTGACGACAATCTGCCAGACATCGTGGAGCGCCTTGTCAGCGCCGAAATCGAACGGATCGCGCGCGGCGAATAAAAAAAGCTCAATGCCAGCGGCGCGGGTGCCTTTGCCTTACGAATGCCAGCGCGATGCGTGTCCCAGGCTGCCCACGCGCGCTTGCTTTTTTCCCGCTTGTTTGCCATCGCTCACATTTGACGCGGCCGGCCCCGGCTGCCCCGCCAAGGGCGCGCGAGCGGCACCGGAACAACGATCCCATGATGGAAAAGACTTTCGATCCAAAGGTGGTCGAAGGCCGTATCGCGGCGGCATGGGAAAAAGCCGGCGCGTTCCGGGCGGAGCGCCCAGAGCGGGCAGGGGCGGCGCCTTTCACGATCGTCATTCCGCCGCCGAACGTCACCGGCTCCCTGCATATGGGCCACGCGCTCAACACGACCTTGCAGGACATTCTCTGCCGCTTCGAGCGGATGCGCGGCAAGGACGTGCTTTGGCAGCCCGGCACCGACCATGCCGGGATCGCCACGCAAATGGTCGTCGAGCGACAATTGTTGGAGCGTCAGGAATCCGGCCGCCTCGCCTTGGGGCGTGAGAAGTTTTTGGCCTTTGTGTGGGACTGGAAGGCCCAATCGGGCGGCGCGATCATCGATCAATTGCAAAGACTCGGCGCCTCCTGCGATTGGTCGCGCGAACGCTTCACGCTTGGTCGAGACGAAAACGATCAAATGTCGAAGGCGGTAATCAAGGCCTTCGTCCAGCTACATAAAGACGAGCTGATCTACAAGGACAAGCGCCTCGTCAATTGGGACCCGCAGCTTCAGACCGCGATCTCCGACCTCGAAGTCGTGCAGGTCGAAAAACGTGGCAGCTTTCAGTGGTCGGCTGGTAGCGGCGAGCCGTTAGATATTGAAGCACTCCGAACGGTGCTGGACCGAGACCCGAATGGCCATCTCTATTATTTGAGGTATCCGATAGAGGGTCAGAAAGATCCCATTGCAGTCGCGACGACACGGCCAGAAACTATGCTTGGAGACATGGCTGTTGCGGTGCATCCAGATGACGAGCGATACAAAAATCTTGTTGGCGAAACGGCTAAAGTGCCGCTTGTTAATCGGCTCGTTCCCATCATTCCAGATGACTATTCAGACCCGGAAAAAGGCTCGGGCGCGGTGAAGATCACGCCCGCGCACGATTTCAACGATTTTGAGGTTTGGAAGCGTAATATTGAAATATTTCAAGAATTCAACGATAGTTACAGAGACCATCTATCGAGGACCTTGACAGAACCAATCAATATTTTCACGCCAACCGGGGAAATCACGCCGCGGTCGGCCGATGTGTTCAGCCGACGTAACAGCGCCCCTTGGCCGTATACGCCTGAACCGCCTGAGATCATTCCTGAGCTGGTCAGCCTCTCACAAGATTGGTTTGAGGAGGCCTATGGCTCCGACATCCCGAGAGAACTTTGGGGTCTCGATCGCTTCGTGGCACGCCTGAAAATCGTTGAAATGCTGGCAGAGTTGGGACTTGTCGAAAAGATCGAGCCTCATACCCACATGGTTCCGCACGGCGATCGATCGGGCACCGTCATCGAGCCTTACCTCACAGAACAATGGTATGTCGACGCGAAGGCGCTAGCAGAGCCCGCGCTCGCGGCCGTGCGCGACGGCAGAACGCGCTTCATCCCGAAAAACTGGGAAAAGACCTACTTTGACTGGCTCGAACGCATTCAGCCTTGGTGCATTTCCCGTCAGATTTGGTGGGGGCATCGAATCCCAGCTTGGTATGGGCCAGATGGCGATATTTTTGTCGAGGAATCTGAGGCAGCAGCCATAAATGCTGCCGCCGTCCATTATGAAAAAATGAGCGTTTTGAAGCACCCCTTAGGGTTTTCAGAGTTTTTTCCCGACGTAGATGGCACAAGGTATGCAGCGGATCTTCGAAGCGGTGCTTGCAATCTCGAAGACTGGCGCGACGAAGACGTCCTCGACACTTGGTTTTCCTCCGCGCTGTGGCCATTCTCCGCCCTCGGCTGGCCGGACGAGACAACTGACCTAAAACGCCGTTATCCGACGAGCGTGCTCGTCACCGGCTTCGACATCATCTTCTTCTGGGTCGCGCGGATGATGATGATGGGCCTGCATTTCATGTACGAAGTCCCTTTCCGCGATGTCTATATCCATGCCCTCGTCCGCGACGAAAAGGGCGCGAAAATGTCGAAGTCGAAGGGCAATGCGGTCGATCCCTTGCACCTCATAGAGACCTATGGCGCGGATGCCCTGCGCTTCACGCTCGCCGCCATGGCGGCGCAAGGACGCGACATAAAATTATCGACGCAACGCATCGAAGGCTATCGGAATTTCGGAACAAAGCTCTGGAACGCCGCGCGGTTCGCTGAAATGAATGGCTGCGTGTTCCAGGCCACGTTTAACCCGCGCCAAACAGGTCTCAGGCTAAATGGCTGGATTATTGGGGAGGCCGCGAAGGCCATTGCCGAGGTAACGGGGGCGATAGAAACCTATCGTTTCAACGACGCCGCTAACGCGGCGTACCGTTTCGTCTGGAACATATTTTGCGACTGGTATCTCGAACTCGCCAAGCCTCTCCTGCAAGGCGCCGATGGACCGGGCAAGATTGAGACCCGCGCGACAACGGCTTTCGTGCGCGAACAAATCGTCAAGCTCCTGCATCCCTTCATGCCGTTCATGACCGAGGAACTTTGGAGCATCACGGCGACTGAAGAGCTGCCCCGCGCGAGCCTGCTGGCGCTCGCCGAATGGCCGGAACTGGACGGCTGCGAAAATCTGGAGGCGGAGGCCGAGATCGGCTTTATCGTCGAGCTGATTTCGGAAATCCGTTCGGTACGCGCGGAAATGAACGTTCCCGGGGCGGCGCAAATCCCGCTGGTGCTCGTGAAAGCCCCGCCGGAAGTTAAGTCCCACGTGGAAGATTGGGACGAAACCATCAAGCGTCTCGCCCGGCTATCGGCGATTTCATTTGCGCCAGAGGTTCCTGACCAGTCTGTGCAGATGATCGTGCGAAAAACTCTCGCCGCTTTGCCGCTTCAAGGCATCGTGGACTTGGCGGCGGAAAAGACTCGTCTCGCCAAGGAGATCGCCAAATTAAAAGGCGACGCGGACAAAATCGAAGCCAAACTCCGCAATGCCGATTTCGTGGCCCGCGCGCCGGACGAAGTCGTCGAAGAAAACCGCGAACGGCGAGTGGACGCTCTGTCCAGGATGGAAAAGCTCGCCGCCGCGCTGGCAAAACTTGGCGAAGCTTGATTGGGTCAAGCGCGGCCGGCGCAGGCTTTTGAGACAGGGCCTTAGCGCTTCGAAAATTGGAAGCTCCGGCGGGCTTTCTTCTTGCCGTATTTCTTGCGCTCGACGACGCGCGGGTCGCGGGTCAAGAAGCCTTCTTTCTTGAGAACGGGGCGCAGATCCGGCTCGTAATTGACAAGCGCCTTGGCAAGGCCGTGGCGCACGGCGCCCGCCTGGCCGGAGAGGCCGCCGCCCGCCACGCTGACCGACAAATCATATTGGCCGGTGCGCTTGGCGACGCCAAGCGGCTGCTGCAGGATCATCCTGAGCACGGGGCGCGCGAAATAGGATTCCAGCGCCTTCCCGTTCACCAGGGCTCTGCCGGGGCCGGGCTTG
>JBOHJU010000247.1:0-4331 GCA_050728755.1 Methylocella sp. | reverse complement strand
GACAGCACCAGACATTTTCGCATCGACATTGGGTTTGGCGCCGATTTTCGCGATCTGTTCGAAATTCGCGGAACCTCACGCGAACGGCGCGGCACGTCCACGTCGCTGGTCACCGAAGACGGCGCTGGATTTCATTACAAAGGGCTCGATGATGTCAAGCGCAACACGGAGGTGCGCTTCTTGCCTGCGCCCTCTCGTCTTGAGACAAATCGCGCGATGTTTGAATTCGAGCTTGCGCCCAACGCCCGGAGGTCACTCTTTGTCTCGGTTCTTTGCGAGGACAGGAATGAGCCACGGATCACTCCCTTTGGACGTGCTTTCCGGGCGCGGCGGCGCGCGATCCGTGGCAAGGCGACCGGCATCGCGACGATCGAAAGCTCGAACGAACTTTTCAATGAAGTCTGCCGCCAGGCCACCGCCGACCTCTATATGCTGATGACGCGGACGAGCCATGGCCTTTATCCCTATGCTGGCATTCCTTGGTACAGCACGGCTTTTGGGCGCGATGGAATCATCACGGCCATGCTGCTCCTGTGGCTGGACCCGTCCATCGCCAAAGGAGTTCTATTCTTCCTGGCCGCGACCCAAGCGAAATCCTTCGATTCTTTCGCCGACGCGCAGCCAGGCAAGATCCTCCATGAAGCCCGGAACGGGGAAATGGCGCGTCTGGGCGAAGTGCCGTTCTCGCTCTATTACGGCACCGTCGATGCCACGCCGCTATATGTCATGCTGGCTGGCTTGTATTTCGACCGGACCGGGGACATCGAAACGATCGCTGCGATCTGGCCGAATATCAAGGCGGCACTGCAATGGATCGACACGTTCGGCGACGCCGATCGAGACGGCTTTGTCGAATATGCGCGGCAAGACGCATCGGGCCTTGTCAATCAAGGCTGGAAGGATTCCTATGATTCGGTTTTTCACGCCGATGGCGCATTGGCCGACGGGCTGATCGCGCTATGCGAAGTGCAGGGCTATGTGTTCGCGGCCAAGATGCATGCCGCGAAACTCGCGCATCACATGGGCGAATATGATTGCGAAATCAGATTGCGCGGCGAGGCGCAAGCGCTGCAACAGAAATTCGAGGCGGCTTTTTGGTGCGAGGACCGTGGCACCTATGCCTTGGCACTCGATGGAGATAAGAATCCATGCCGGGTCCGGACATCGAATGCGGGCCATGCGCTATTCACCGGGATCGCCGCGCCGGAACGGGCGGCGCGTCTCGCCGAGACATTGCTTGGCCGGGATTCGTTCAGCGGATGGGGAATCAGAACGGTCGCCAGCGGCGAGGCGCGCTTCAATCCGATTTCCTATCACAACGGCTCGGTCTGGCCGCACGACAATGCGTTGATCGCGCTTGGTCTTGCCCGTTATGGCTTCCCCTGGCAGGCGGCCAAGGTCTTCACCGCGATGTTCGAGGCGGCGGCGTACCAGGAGTTGCGCCGTCTGCCGGAGTTGTTTTGCGGCTTCGTCCGCAACCCGCACCGCGGGCCAACGGCCTATCCCGTTGCGTGCGCGCCGCAAGCCTGGGCGTCGGCGGCGCCTTTTGCCTTCCTCGGAGCATGTCTCGGCATGGAGCTGCGTCATGAAGCCAATTCGGTGTCATTCCGCGATCCCGTCATTCCCGCCTTTCTGGATTACGTGACCTTGAACCAGTTGAGTCTCGGCAAGTCGCGCCTCGATCTCAGACTCCATCGGCATGGGCGGGATGTGACCCTCAATTTGTTGCGCAGACAAGGCGACGCGAAGGTCATGCTGGTCAAGTGAGACGCGCGGAAAATTAAGCCGCCGCAATGTCGGCGGCTGCGAATGATCCGCTCGCGTTGTAGTTTCGACCGGGCGCTGCGCCTTCTTTTTTCCTGAAACACAGGCGAGAACAATGGTTTGCGATGGCGTGCTTAGGCACCGCATCGCATGCCAGCGGGGGCGCAGGGCCCGAAACAAGAGAAGCCCAAAAGTCCCGTTTAAATCGGGCTCGTCACCATGCTACACTTAGGGGATGGGCGGCGGCATCGCATCGGGAGTCGAGACAGAGACGGACCGCGCGCGTGACCGGCGCGCGGCCGCGCTGGTGTCGGCGCTCGGGCGGCGCTCGATTGTCCTCATCGGACTCATGGGATCGGGCAAGTCCTCGGCCGGCCGGCGTCTCGCGCAGGAGCTTGGCCTCGAATTCGTCGATGCCGATGAGGAGATTGAAGCCGCGGCGCGCCTGTCGATAACGGAAATTTTCGAGCGGCACGGAGAGGACGCTTTCCGCGAGGGAGAGCGGCGCGTCATGGCGCGACTGTTGCGCGGCGGGCCGCGTGTGCTTGCAAGTGGCGGCGGCGCCTTCATGAACGAGGAGACAAGGGCCAAGATCGCCTCGTCTGGAATATCGATTTGGCTTAAAGCCGATCACGACGTGCTCTGGCGCCGCGTGCGCAAACGCTCGCATCGCCCCCTTCTGCAAGGCGGCGACCCCGAGCAAACCCTGCGGACGCTTTTGCAACAGCGTTATCCGGTCTACGCCCTGGCCGACATCACCATCGTTTCGCGGGACGGGCCGCACGAACTCGCGGTCGAGGAGATTATCGCGGGCATCGAGTGTTATTTGCGATCGTCGCCCGGCCCGTCACCGCCAGCAAGGCCAAAAGGCATTCCCGTTCCGCAGCCGCAACAAAGCGCCGGCCCGCAACCCTTTTCGAACCAGGCGCAAGTCAGCGTGGATCTTGGAGCGCGGACCTATACGATTTTAATTGGCGCCGGGCTGATCAGGGAAGCCGGAATCCATATTCGCCGGCTAGCCCCGCAGGCAGCGTGCGCGATCGTCACCGATGAAAATGTTGCCAAACTGCATTTGCCTGCCCTCGAACGAGCCCTCGACGAGGCTTGCGTCCGCCACTCAACGGTGGTTGTAGCACCAGGCGAGGGTTCGAAATCCTTCGCTGAATATGCCCGCGTATGCAACGCCCTGATCTGCGCGAAACTTGAACGTGCCGATGTGATCGTCGCGCTTGGCGGCGGCGTCATTGGCGATCTTGCGGGTTTTGCCGCGGCGACGGTCCGGCGCGGGATGCGCTACATCCAGGTGCCGACAACGCTTTTGGCCGAGGTCGATTCGTCGGTGGGGGGCAAGACCGGGATCAACTCCCCGCTGGGCAAGAATTTGATCGGCGCCTTCCATCAGCCTTCGCTCGTTATCGCGGACACCGATACGCTTGAAACATTGCCGCCGCGCGAATTTCGCGCTGGCTATGCCGAAATTGTCAAATACGGCCTGATTGGCGACCTCGGGTTCTTCGCCTGGCTGGAAGCCAATTGGCGCGCGATCTTCACGGGGGGAGCCGCGCGCGTTCATGCGATTGCGACGAGCTGCAAGGCCAAGGCGGCGATTGTCGCGCGCGACGAGCATGACGAGGGCGAACGAGCGCTGCTCAATCTCGGCCATACCTTTGGCCATGCGCTGGAGCGCCTCACCTGCTATGATGGAGCGAGGCTTGTGCATGGCGAGGCGGTCGCGATTGGCATGGCTTGCGCGTTCCGCTTCTCGGCGCGCCACGGACATTGCGGCTTGCACGACCAAGCGCGGGTCGAAGCGCATCTGCAAGAGGTTGGCCTGCCTGTACGCATCGCCGGCATCCCGGGCTGGAACGCCGGCCCCGAGGCGATCCTCGAAGCCATGTATCAGGACAAAAAGGTCGAGCATGGCGCGCTCGCCTTCATCCTTGCGCGGGCAATCGGCGATTGCTTCATAGCCAAAAATGTCGATGCCAGCGAGATCCTCGGGTTCCTTCAAGATGAACTGAGTACAGGACACTAACATCATGAACGGCGCGGGTGCCGACGCTTTACCGGTCGATGTTTGGCTCGCGATCGCTACCATCTTCTTGTGCGTGGCGCTATCGGCGTTTTTCTCGGCCTCGGAAACCGCGCTTACCGCCGCCTCCCGCGCGCGCATGCATGCGCTGGAGAAAAATGGCGACCGGCGCGCGGTTTTGGTCAACCGGCTGCTTGCGAGCCGGGCACGGTTAATCGGTACAATGCTTCTCGGCAACACGCTCGTCAATATCGGCTCCTCGGCGTTGATGACTAGTATCCTGGTCGCAGTCGCCGGCGCGCGCGGCGCGCTCTACGCGACCGGGATCATGACCGTCATTTTGCTCGTTTTCGCCGAAGTGATGCCGAAAACCGTGGCGATCAATTACCCAGATCGCACATCACTACTAGTTGCTCGCGTGACAGCGTTTTTCGTCGCCGTCTTCGGCCCTGTCGTCATCGGCCTTGAAGTGTTCGTGCGCGGATTCTTGAAAGTGGCCGGCATCGATACGAGCAGGCGCCAATCGATTCTGTCC
>JBOHJU010000246.1:0-4349 GCA_050728755.1 Methylocella sp. | reverse complement strand
GGATTGGGCGGCGGCGGATTGGGCGGCGGCGGATTGGGCGGCGGCGGATTGGGCGGCGGCGGCTTGGGCGGCGGCGGATTGGGCGGCGGCGGATTGGGCGGCCCGGGCCGGGCCGGGGGCGCGGGGACGCCCGAGTCGCGCGCCGCGGAGGCCGAGACGGCTGGCTTTGCGGCCGGGTTCGGTGGCGGCCCAGGCGGCGGGAAAGCGCTTCTGCCAGGGGTGCGGATCCTGCCGGATGTCGCGAATAATTCGGTCGTGATCTATGCCAACGCGGAAGATTACCGGATCATCGAAAGAGCGCTCAATCAGCTCGATCGCCCGCAATTGCAGGTCGCCATCGACGTGACCATCGCCGAAGTCACGCTCAACGACAGCCTCAGTTACGGCGTTCAGTTCTTTCTGGGCAATCAGGGGAGATGGGGAACAATCAGCAGCTCCGCCAACGGCTTGACCACAGCCGGGCTCTTGAGTCCACCGTCGTCCCCCGGCTTCAATCTTCTGATTGGTTCACAAATTACCCCGCATGCGGTTATCAGCGCCTTGCAGGATTATACCACTACCAAGATTCTTTCGAATCCCTCGCTTGTCGTCGTCAACAATCAGGAGGCGACCCTGACGGTCGGCGACCAGATCCCGGTCGAGACAGGCACGGCGAATGTGCTGTCGGCGACCACTGCCGCCTCCAGCACCGTCTTCAATTCTGTTTCCTACCAGAACACGGGAATTATTTTGGACATCCGGCCGCGCATCAACGACAATGGCAGCGTTAGCCTCGAGATCGACCAGGAGATTAGCGAATGCGCGAATTGCTCAACGACCACGCCCAATCTAACGCCGACAATCAATGAACGCAAGGTCAAGAGCTCGATTATGGTCGAGAACGGGCAGACCGTCCTGCTCGCCGGCCTCATCAGCGAAACCCAGCACGGCGAACGGGCCGGTGTTCCGCTACTCAAAGATATTCCTATCCTCGGCGAAGCATTCACCCCCACCAACACCAGAGCGCTTATGCGCACGGAGCTCATCATCTTCATCCGCCCGCAGGTCATTCGCGACGGCGTCGATGCCTCGGCCGTCGCCGAGGAACTCCGCTCCAAGATAAGAGGCGACAAAATCGGTTCGGCGCACCCGCCGGGCGCCGTGACGCCGTACCCGCTTAAGCTGGTTCAATGAGCTCGCCCCCGCTTCGCCGCGCAGGATTCAAAACGGACTTGACCGGAGAGGAGATTGACTTGGATTTGGCGGAGCGCGGGATGGCGAAACCGGCGCGGCGAACGCCGGTCGAATATGCCGCGTTCGCCGCGCTGGCCGGCGCAATCGCAATCGCGAGCCTTGTTGCCGCGCCTGGCACATCGGGCCTCCTTGGCGGCGCTCTGGGAGTTCTGATGCTGGCGATCGCGGTGGCGGATGCCCGCGCCTTCATTATCCCCGGCAAGCTGACCGTCGCCGCATTCCTGCTCGCCTTGGCGAATGCGGCAAACGAAGGTTTGGAAAGCATGCCGCAAAACGTCGCGCTTGCCGCGTTGCGTGGACTTGTTCTGGCCCTTGCATTTTTCGCTCTGCGGGAGATCTACCGGCGGCTGCGCCATCGCCATGGAATTGGCCTTGGCGATGTCAAGCTTGCCGCGGTCGCCGGAGCCTGGCTCGACTGGACGCTCATTCCGGTTGCGATCGAAATCGCGGCGCTCGCGGCGCTGACCTTTTACATAGCGAGCCGGCTCGTCCTGCAGCGTCCTTTACGCGCGGCCGCGAAATTGCCTTTCGGGCTTTTTTTCGCTCCGGCAATTTGGGTTTGCTGGCTGCTCAACGCAATGTTTCTCGAATTTTAAGGGAGCACGGCCATGGCAATTCTTACCGTCGCGCACATTGGTGGCCAATTCGCCGGGTCCGGCCGCGGCCAAGAGGCGCAAAAACCGCGCCGATGGCGTCTTGCAGCCTTATGCGGCGCGCTGGCTTGCGCCGCGATTTTCTCGCCCTCCGCCGCCGCGGACCGGTTGCGCGACGGAACCCGGGCGTTCGCGGCTCACGATTACACAACGGCCGCCCGCATCTTTACGGATCTTGCCCCGCTCGGCGACGCAAAGGCGCAAACCTATCTCGGCTACATGTACGCCCTCGGCAAGGGCGTGCCGCAAAATTATATGGCGGCGGCGGGATGGTACCGTTGCGCCAGCGAACAGGGGGTGCCAGAGGCGCAATACTTGCTTGGGCTCTTGTACGACAAGGGCCAAGGCGTTCCGCAGGACTACGTCATCGCCTATGCCTTGCTTAGCCGCGCAGTCGCGGGGGCAGGCCGAGAGCGGGAGAATTGGACCAGAATACGCGACGCCGTCGCTTCGAAATTGAGCCTCATCGAACGGGCCCGGGCGCAACAGCTGGCATTCGAGGCACCACCCCCGGGAGCGAGCTGTTTACCCATCGTCACGGGTAATTAGGCGGCCTCGCATTTTGCGGCAAATTGCGGTGCATATGGCGTCGCGCAGTATTATAGTGTGCGGGCCAGCGCGCCTGTTCGACAGGGCGTTTGCTTCTAGCCGATTCTAGTGCCGGCGCGTTAGTCTTCGAAATGCCGGCACTGGCGGCCGCCGTCTGAAACCGCGGGAGATGGCCTTATGCGAACTGTCGTCTGTCCTGGCCTTGGCCGCGAAGTCTCGGCCTTGGGCTTTGGTTGCGCTTCGCTTGGATCGCGGGTCTCCGAGGCGCAGGGGTTGCGGGCGCTCGGTCTTGCGTTCGAGCGCGGCGTGACCTGGTATGACGTCGCGCCTCCCTTTGGCGATGGAGAGGCGGAGGGAATACTGGGAAAATTCCTGGCCGGCCGCCGGGATCGCGTGGCAATTTGTACCAAATTCGGTGCTCCTCGACCGGTCGCTTCGCCTGCGATGCGCCTCATAAGGCCTTGGGCGCGGGCCATGGCGCGGACGTTTCCGCAATTGCGCGGCGGCATGGCGAAGGCGCGGGTGGCCAGGAGCCGTGAACGGTTGCGGGCGGAACAGATCGAAAGTTCGGTCGTTGAAAGCTTACGGCGCCTGCGAACCGATTGCATCGATGTGCTGGCTCTCCACGAGCCGGGGCCTCAGGATTGCGCCAGCGAAGCCATTTTGCGCGAATTGCGGCGGATGATCGAGAAAGGCTACGTGCGCCGCGTCGCGATCGCCGGAGCTCCGGAGGCGATCCTCGCTGGAGCACGCGCTTCGGAGCTATATCAAATCGCGCAGCTTCAAGATGACCCTTTCGCGCGAACGGTAGCGGGCGTGCAAGGCGCGCTTGCTGGTAAGGCATCGCTCTTTTTCGTCACTTACAGCGTGTTTGCCGCCTACGAACGCTTGTCGCACCTCCTGGTTGGCGGCGGCGGCCGTCTCGGGGCGCTCGCTTCCCAGCTCGGATACGGTCCTCCCTTCATGGCGAGCGAAATGCTTTTGGATCATGCTTTCGCGGCCAATCCGGACGGCGTGGTTCTCGCTTCGATGCTTACCCCTGCCCATATCGAGATGAACTGCGCCAGGGCGGCGCGGCCGCCGCGGAAGGACATCGGCCCGTTCATGCAAAAATTCGTCGTCGCGGCCAACCCGTGACAGTTTTTTGAAACGTGGGCTCAGCTCGCATTTGGCAGAAATTGAAAATGTTTCACGTGAAATATTTTGGTAAGATTGCGCAAGAATATCAGACAAAAAAACCCCAGGCGGAAGAGCCCTCCGCAATCTGGTTGGCGCAATTGTTGATTTGCCTCTGCCTTGCTCTTGAAAGAGCTGGCGAGGCAGGTGAAAAACCCGCATGCTCCACATCAACGACATCACTCTGAGATTTGGGCCGCGGCTTCTTTTCGATCGCGCGACCGCCGCCCTTCCTTTGCATGCGCACGTGGGCTTCGTCGGCCGCAACGGCGCCGGAAAAACAACGTTGTTAAAAATGATCGCGGGCGAGCTCGCGCCGGACGCGGGGGCCATATCGCTCCCCCGTGCAACGCGTCTCGGCCAGGTCGAGCAGGAGGCGCCGGGCGGGCCGCGATGCTTGATCGATTTTGTCCTTGCCGCCGATCTCGAACGCGCGCGTCTGATGGCCGAAGCCGACAGTGCGGCCGATCCGGCCCGCATATGCGAGATTCAAACGCGCCTAACGGATATTTGCGCGCATGCGGCACCCGCGCGGGCGGCGAGCATTTTGGCGGGTCTTGGCTTCGATGCGGCAGCGCAACAACTGCCGCTAGACGAATTTTCCGGCGGCTGGCGGATGCGCGTCGCGCTCGCCGCCGTTTTGTTTGCGAGCCCGGATCTTTTGCTTCTCGACGAGCCGACCAATTATCTCGATCTCGAAGGCACGCTTTGGCTGATCGATTATCTCAAGCGCCATCC
>JBOHJU010000245.1:0-4364 GCA_050728755.1 Methylocella sp. | reverse complement strand
TCGCGCAAAACTTCTTTTCGGCCCTCCGCTTCGCCGCTACCTTAGCCTATTGGATCTGAATTAATTGAGTCCGGACCCTAGCCCTATCTCCCGGCCGAAGTTCAGAGTAGTTTGACCATAAAAATCCTCTCGGAAGCGGCGCCATCGGCTTGAGCACGAGCCATGCTTCACTTATTCGGGCTAGTCCACATCCGCCCCTCAAAAAGCCACGCCGCCGTGATGCTCCCCACCAGCGCGGCAAGGCCCAAAAAGCCGATCGCGAGCGGCATCTGGCCCACGCCCTTTACTTCGCTCGCCCCAATGCGCTTGATCGCGGCATATCCGGCGCCGCCATAGACCGGACTCTCCCCAATCGCGACAATACGCGGCAGAGAGATTTCGCTATTTTCCGGATTGCCGATCCGGCGCACCGTGCCCCCCGTCGCTTCCGCGAGCGGCTTCAGTTTGTCCGGCGTCGAGACAACTTCCTGGAATTCGCGCGGATTTTCCGGCCCAACATTGGCGAGGACGGATAGATTTCCGTCGCTCAAGCGGTAGAGACCGAGGTCCGCCGCATGCAAATTCGCGCGCGAGATGCCCGGCTCGGCCGGCGTCAAGCTGACACTTTCCTCTGCGCCCGAAGGCGAGGTGACCGTGACCGGCGGAGGATCGTCGTTCAGGCTCTGGCGTTCGATCTCGATGGCATGCCCGCGCACATTGGCGCGCAAGGCCTCCTCTTCGAGCTCCGGCTCCTTCATCAGCCAATGCGCAAGCCTGCGCAAAAGAACGAGGTGCGGGCCGCCGCCTTCGAAACCGCGCGCCCAAAGCCACATTTGATCGGTGAGGAGTAGCGCCACCCGGCCCTTGCCCTCGCGCGAGAGAACGAGCAGCGGTTTTCCGGCGGCGCCGGACAAAATGCTGGTGCCATGCGCGACCTCGGCATTGACTTGGCGGAACCATTCGCTCCAGGCGGGCGGTTTTTGATCGGCGCCCGGCAAGCCGCGGGTTACCGGGTGCTTCGCCCCATCTCCGGTGATCGCGGCACGGAAAGCATGCTCGGTCAGGCTGCCGTCCGGGCGGGCCGGCGCGATTCGTCCCAACGGCGAGTAATAGAGCCCTTCAGGGCGAGCGAAATCGGGACCCGCCGCGAGCATCAGCGCGCCGCCTTCGCGGACATAGCGGACGATGTTATCGAAATAAATTAAGGGAAGAATACTTTGATTCGAATAGCGGTCGAAGACGATCAAGTCGAATTCCTTGATCTTCCGGCCGAACAGATCGGCGGTCGGAAAGGCGATCAGCGATAATTCGTTGATTGGCGTCCCATCCTGCTTTTCCGGCGGCCGCAAAATGGTGAAATGCACGAGATCGACATTGGCGTCGGATTTGAGAAGATTGCGCCACATGCGCTCGCCCGCATGCGGTTCCCCCGAAACGAGCAGAACCTTCAATTTGTCGCGCACGCCCTCGATCGTCAGCACCGCCTTGTTGTTGATCGCGGTCAGTTCGTCCGGCAAGGCCTCGACCTCGAGTTCGACGACATTTGGGCCGCCATGTTCGATTTTGACCGGCACGCGAAGGCGTTCGCCGGGCGTCGCGACGATGGTCGCGATTGGGTTGCCGTCGCGGCGAACCTTGAGCACGACAGGGTCGATGTTGTCCGCCGTGTCGCTCACCCGCAACTCGATCGTTTGCTCCTTGCCGACAATCCCGAAGCGCGGCGCCTCCAAAAGCTCGATCCGCCGGTCGTGCTCGCCTTCGTGGCCGGTGATGAGCGCGTGCAGCGGCGCCTTGAAGCCGAGCGCGCTCGCGTCCGCTGGAATATCGTCGACGACCCCATCGGTGATCATGAAGACGCCGCCGAGGCGCTCCAACGGCACATCCGCAAGCCCGGCGTTCAATGCCGCAAACAGCCTTGTGCCGTCGGCTTCGCTATCCGAGCGGCCGCTGTCGATGACGCGGACTTCGACATTGCCGAGCGCGTTGAGGCTTTTCTCAAGTTTTTCGCGGGCCTTTTCCGTCTGGGCTGGGCGTTCGCCGATTGTCTGGCTGCCGCTCTGATCGACGACAACGGCCACGACCTCTTTCAATGGGTTGCGCTCCTCGCGCACCAAGGAGGGGCCGGTCATGGCCAACAGCAGCAAGCCAAGGCCAAGCGCGCGGAGAAAACTCCCGCTTTTGCGTGCATAGAGGCCCAAACCAATGAGGCCAAGCGCGATCGCCCCCAGTCCGAGCAAGACCGGCCAGGGCAGAAGCGGGGAAAACGAAAGATTGAACTGGCTCATTCAGGCTCGAAGTATTGCAGGTTCAGTCTCGCATGTATAGGCCCGCGCCGCGACGTTCAGGAAACCGGGGTGGGACCAATGCGAATCGGGTCCGCGTTGCCCAGCAGCAGGCTGATATTTGACCATTTCGACCCGGCAGTCTTGCCGCTATAGTTCGACGAGCTTAGCGTAGGATTTGTTTGGAGACATAATACAGCGTCTCGCGTGATGGAAAGCATGTTGAGAGGTCTCAATGCTAAAGCGGTCGATCCTTCGATCCCTGGGCTTGCTCGCCCTGTGCGGCAGCTCTGCGCTGGCGGGATCAGAAAGCGCAGCGACGCGCAAGATTGAATCCACCGAAATATCCGTCTGCCGCTTTATCGAAACGTCGGCTCGAACTCAGAGTCTGCCGGTCGCGTTCCTGACCCGGCTAATATGGCAAGAAAGCAGCTTTCGCCCCAACACGATCAGTCCAGCCGGCGCGCAAGGCATCGCGCAATTCATGCCGAAGACGGCTGATGGGCGTGGCCTTGCCAATCCGTTCGATCCCGAAGAGGCAATACCAAAATCCGCCGAGCTTCTCGCCGACCTCAAGCAGCGTTTCGGCAATCTTGGACTGGCCGCCGCCGCCTACAACGCCGGTCCTTCCCGTGTTGCGAACTGGCTCGCCGGCCACGGCAATTTGCCGGCCGAGACCCGGGACTACGTCCTGACCATCACGCGACATCGGGTCGAAGACTGGACCGGCGACGCCGCGGCGGAAACGGTAACCGACAGCGCAATATCCTCGATGCTGTCCTGTTTACAAGCGACAGCCGCCATTCGCCGCTCAGAACCTCGCTCCGTTGCCGCCTCGGCGCTCTTTGCGCCTTGGGGCGTCCAGCTTGCAGGCAGTTTTTCGAAGGCGGCGGCGCTGGCCGCTTACACACGCGCCCGGAGCAGCTATTCCGCTATTATTGGCAAGTTGGAACCCATGGTCATCGGTGGTCGCGTGCCCGGCCGCGGCTTCGCTCCATACTATCAGGTCCGCGCGCCTGCGCCCTCGCGCGCGGCAGCCGACGCACTTTGTGAAAAGATCCTCCACGCAGGTGGTGCTTGTGCCGTCCTGCGGAGTTGAGGCCGCTCTGGAAATGAATTCATTGCCTGATGTTGATCAACTCCTGAGGGCGCTGTTTTTGGTGTCGGTGCTGCTTTATCTTGCGCCGGCTCTCTTTAGATTGGACAGTTTTGCAGAAGGTCGGCGGTGGTTACAGCGCGCCGCCATCCTCACGCTCGGAACGGCGATAGCAATTGGGGTGGTGGCGAGCGTGATATGGTTCACTCGTTGACGCCTGAACGTCTATCCATCGGCAGAAGCCTTATCACCGACAGGCTCGACGTAATGTCCACCTTGAGTCAATGGCGGGCGGCTACCGAAACAAGCCCCGAGAGGCGCGCTCGCTCTCATGGCCGCTGATGAGCGCGTGCAGCGGCGTCTTGAAGCCGAGCAAAACCGGCCAAGGCAGAAGCGGAGAAAACGAGAGATTGAACTGGCTCATTCAGCCTCGAAGTATTGCAGGTTCAATCTCGCATGTATAGGCCCGCGCCGCGACGTTCAGGAAACCGGATTGGGGTCAGCACGAATTGGGTCCGCGTGCGCCAAAACCGGACTTTCGCAATCGCCACGACAACGGACTTATATTGCCTCCGCTCAGTCGATGCTTCGGTTGAACAATCGATTACCATCAAGTTATTTATTTTGATGATCATTCGCCTCCGATGCGCGCGCCTTTCTCGGCCACTGAACGCTTCATCAACAGAACTACTGGCACGAGCACCATCATTATCACGGCAAACGTCCAAAAGCAGTCGAAATAGGCAAGGGCCGACGCTTGCTGCTGGCGCAGATTCTCGAGGGCCTGCCAGGCCAGCTCCTGTGAGGCGACCGGATCGCCAGTCTGCTGGAGGAACAGTGACCGGGTTTGTTCGGCGAAGGAATGCACGGCCGGGTTAAGGGGGTCGAGATACTCGCCGAGCCGAAGGGTATGGAATTGCTCGCGGTGATCCTGCAGCGCCTGGCTCAGGGACGTTCCCACGCTGCCTCCTTCGTTGCGTAGCAGACTCAACAAGCCAACGGCGGCT